>JBGPSQ010000007.1:0-30759 GCA_041490205.1 Gallionellaceae bacterium | reverse complement strand
CCCAACCTGGGCGCGCCACTTGTTATGCGCGGCGACAATCGCATTCCTGTCGATTTCGCCAGCGTTGGCGTGAGTTGCACCCAGCATCATGGTTAGCATAATTACTGCGAATTTCAACTCCTGCATCTCTTACCTTTCATTAGCCAGTTTAACTCATCCGAGAATAAACCGAATCTGACCCCGTTGATTCAGTGGCGTCTCTGCCAGTGGGTGCCGAAGCCTGGGCCAGGACAATGGGTCTACCCTGCGCCGGAACATACGGCACATCCGTGGTGAACAACAATTACTCCTATTTATCGGTTGTAGTTCGGGCATGGCCTGGCAGTTCGAGCTGTCTCGTCGCACATTATTTCAACTGCATAAACGGGCATCGCATATTGTTCAGGCTGGGTTAGCGGCTTGTTGCTAACCCAACCTGCAATATCAATCACTCGTTTACGCCCGCCCTACATCGCTCACCTCTCACCTATCGTTGGTCAGCTTCGTCCCATCCGGGGCAATCGTAACACGCTGGCGGCGCTCTACGAAAGGTTGCGTGGGCTCTTCCACTGTTGGCGTCGTCACATTAAGACCTGTGGCATCGGTGATGCTGATCTCGGTATTGGCTACGCCGAGGAAATCGGTGAGCCAGCCGGTTCCGGGTTGATCGGTAGTCTCGGCTTTGGTTTTCTTCTTGGCATTGTCCACAACAGAGGAATTGTTAGCCGCTGTTGCGTTAATGTCCGGCCCCTTGGCTGTCGCAGCGTTAGCCATCTGTTCCGAAATCATTTGTGCGGATGCCGCCTTGAACTCATCCAACGACTCGAAGCCCAAGGGAATCCCCTCGATTTGCCGCTGTTCCGGCCCGGAATGTGAACTGCTGTCCGAACTATTTTCCGGAGCCGGGGTTACCGGCTTGCCAGTCTTGGGATCAATCGCGAAATAGGCTTCCGCCATCGCAGCCGCATGGCCGTCGTTGAAGATGACCTTGCCGCCCTCACCTTCTGACTGCCGGTTGTCATTCTGCACCTCAGGCGCAATCATGTGGTTCAAATTGATGCTCTTGATGCCAAGCTCCGCGAGGGTGTGTAGTTCTCCTGGATCGGACTTGTGATTGCCGTTTATGTCCTGCCAGATCCTGAGGTCCATGAAGCGCGCATCCCGTGCGTCGATCACGCCATCGTGGTTGCTGTCGAAGCTCGCCAGCTTGGCAAAGGCGTCGTTGCCGCTGAAGAGTTGGCTGGCGTTGTCGATGCGTCCGTTGCCGTTATCGATGGCGAGGATACCGTATTCAGCGGGTATCCAGCTGGGGGTGATCGCATGCTGATCGGACGCGCCCGTCGAATCGGCCTGCGATTTCAGTCTTTCCCCTTCGCCGCTCAGGTCGACAACCAGGGAGCTGAAGAACCTTGCAGACAGCACAGTGACCGGCAGCGAAGCCGTGGACACGGCGGTATCGCCGTTGGCGATTTCGGTGCACTTGGCTGTTACGGTCAGCGCGAAGGTGCCGATAAAGTTGAGCGGCGCCGTTAGCGTGATGGAGGAAAGCTTCCATCCGGTGACATCAGCGGTATTCAGGATGTCCGTGGCGGTAAAGCTATTCATGCCATCGCTCAGGAGCGCGCCCGCCGGGATTGCTCCGACCATCACGGTCAGCAGGTCGGAGCCGTTCGTTTCGGTCGGCGCAGCGACGATGCTGGAGAGATTTAACGGTTGGTCCTGGTAGCCGGTGTTGACAGGCAGTATCTCAGTCAGGGCGATATTGTCCAGCATCGCACCGCTTTCCCTACCGTGGTCGTCGGTTTGCGGCACGGTCGATTCGGTCACGATGCGGATGGTCTGGCTGCCGCCGGTTCCGGTGAAGCTGAAACTGAGCGATTCCCAATTGAGCGCGGTGGCGGTGCTGGTACCGGCGTGGGTGGCGATCCGGACGCCGTCCACGTAAATGCCGATGGCGGTGGCGTCCGCACTGCAGCCAAGCCGCCCGGCAAAGTCGAGGCTTAGCTTGTAGGTCATGCCCGCGCGGGTATCCACCGAGCGCTCGATGCCGTAGGTCTGGTGACCGAACTCTCGGCTGTTGCCGATTTCCAGCCAGTTATTGCCGCCGCCCGGGGGGGCCGCAAAAGTCTGGTTGGCGGTGGCGTCATCCTTCGACTTGCAGCCGTTGCTCCAAATGACGAATGCCGGCTGGCCGGAGTCAGCGCCGGGCTGGCGCACCGCGCTCCAGCCTTCCAGCGTGCTTTGCGGCAAGACGGTGGAGGTGTGGCTCCAGTTGGGAGCGGATTCCCAGCTTGTGCTGAAAAGCGTGGACATCGCGCCGTATGCCCCAGGCTGCGAGGCCAGCGACAACAAGGGAGGATCGGCGACCGGGGTGACGTCCAATATCATGCTGGCCACGTCGCTGGTGAAGATGTCATCGTTCGCCTGGTAGGTGAAGCTGGCATAGTGGGACTTCATGTCGCCGAAGCCCGGTGTGTTGTATCCCGCACAGCCGGATTGGTTGTCAACCGGCTTGAAGCGCAGATTCCCGGCCTCTATGTCGCCCCTGAGGATGCGCTGTCCGGCCGCCACGGTTGTCCAGCTCTGGCCGTCGAAGAGTTGCAGCAAGCCGCTCGCAGGCAGGGCATTGATGGTGATGGTGGTGTCGGTGCTGTCCCAATCGCTTACCTTGAAGTCGCTCCAGGTGAAGACGTAAGGTGTGTCTTCCTTGCCGGTGACGGCGGTCGATACCGGAACGAACACATCCTTCACGGGGGTGACGTCGATGGTCATGGTGCGCGCGACCGTGTCTGTGTTGACGCCGCCGTTGGCCGTGCCGCCATCGTCCTGCACCTGGAAGGTGAAGTTCGCGTAGCCCGGACCGAAAGCATCCAGGGTCGGCGTCAGTTTCAACAGCCCCGCCGCTATGTCCGCCACGGCAATGCTTTGGCCGCTGGTGACTGCCGTGCCATTCAAGGTCAGGCTGCCCGCAACAGGCAGCTTGCCGATGATGACGGAAGCAAAGTTGTTCGCGCCGTGGCCGCTGGCCGCATCCTGAGAGTCGCTGAAGCCGAAGTCGGCAACGTTGAATACATAGGGCGTATTTTCCAGCGTGGTGACGGTGTTGCTCTTGCCTTGCGGTGCATCATTCACCCAAGTGACGTTGATGCCCATGGTGCGGGCGGTCGGATCGGTGTTGATGCCGCCGTTGGCAATCCCGCCATCGTCCTGCACCTGGAAGGTAAAGCCGTCGTAACCCGTGCCGTAGGCATTGTTCACCGGGGTGAAGACCAGCAGCCCTGCATTGATGTCCGCCGCGCTAACGCTCTGCCCTGCGGTGACAACTACGCCATTATCGGTGAGCGTACCAGCACTTGGCAGGCTGCTGATAAGCACACCCGCGAAGTTGTTCGCGCCATGCCCGCTGGCTGCATCCTGCGTGTCGCTGAAGCCGAAGTCGGCTGCCGTGAACACGTACGGTATGTCTTCAAGGGTGGTGACTGTGTTGCTCTTGCCTTGAGGTGCGTCGTTAACCCAGGTGACGTTGATGCCCATGGTGCGCGCCGTCGGGTCGGTGTTGATGCCGCCGTTGGCGGTGCCGCCGTCGTCCTGCACCTGGAAGGTGAAGCCGTCGTAGCCCGTGCCGTAGGCATTGTTCACCGGAGTGAAGATCAGCAGCCCGGCTGCGATGTCTGCCGCGCTGATGCTCTGCCCGGTTACTACGGCGACACCGTTGTCGGTAAGCGTACCGACTGCCGGGAGGCTGCTGATAAGCACACCCGCGAAGTTGTTCGCTCCGTGGCCGCTGGCTGCATCCTGCGTGTCGCTGAAGCCGAAGTCGGCCGCCTTGAACACATACGGAATGTCCTCCAGGGTGGTGACGATGTTGTTCGCACCCTGCGGGGCGTCGTTCACCCAAGTGACGTTGATGCCCATGGTGCGGGCGGTCGGATCGGTGTTGATGCCGCCGTTCGCAGTGCCGCCGTCATCCTGCACCTGGAAGGTGAAGGCGTCGTAACCCGTGCCGTAGGCATTGTTCACTGGGGTGAAGACGAGCAGCCCGGCTGCGATGTCCGCCGCGCTGACGCTCTGCCCGGCTACTACGGCGACGCCGTTGTCGGTAAGCGTACCGGCTGCCGGGAGGCTGCTGATAAGCACACCTGCGAAGTTGTTCGCTCCGTGGCCGCTGGCTGCATCCTGAGTGTCGCTGAAGCCGAAGTCGGCTGCTGTGAACACGTACGGTATGTCCTCAAGGGTGGTGACTGTGTTGCTCTTGCCCTGCGGTGCGTCGTTGACCCAGGTGACGTTGATGCCCATGGTGCGCGCCGTCGGGTCGGTGTTGATGCCGCCGTTGGCGGTGCCGCCGTCGTCCTGCACCTGGAAGGTGAAGGCGTCGTAGGCATTGCCGTAGGCGTTGTTCACTGGGGTGAAGACGAGCAGCCCGGCTGCAATGTCCGCCGCGCTGACGCTCTGCCCTGCCGTGACTGCCACACCATTGTCAGTCAACGTACCAGCACTTGGCAGGCTGCTGATGACGACTCCTGCGAAGTTGTTTGCGCCGTGGCCGCTGGCTGCATCTTGTGTGTCGGTGAAGCCGAAGTCGGCTGCTGTGAAGACGTAAGGCTTGTCCTCCAGGGTGGTGACGATGTTGTTGGCACCCTGCGGTGCGTCGTTGACCCAGGTGACGTTGATGCCCATGGTGCGGGCCGTCGGATCGGTGTTGATGCCTCCGTTGGCAATCCCGCCGTCGTCCTGCACCTGGAAGGTGAAGCCGTCGTAACCCGTGCCGTAGGCGTTGTTCACCGGGGTAAAGATCAGCAGCCCGGCTGCAATGTCCGCCGCGCTGACGCTCTGCCCTGCCGTGACAATCACGCCGTTGTCGGTCAGCGTGCCTGCCGTCGGCAGGCTGCTGATGAGAACGCCCGCGAAGTTGTTCGCGCCATGCCCATTGGCTGCATCGATCGCATCGCTGAAGCCGAAGTCAGTTGCCGTGAACACGTACGGTATGTCCTCCAGGGTGGTGATGGCGTTGTTTGCACCCTGCGGGGCGGAATTCACCCATGCAATATTGAAGCTCACGGTGGCGATGTTGGAATTCAGCGGGCCATCGTTCAGGCGGTAGCTGAAGTTATCCGTACCGTAGTAGCCAGCGTTCGGCGTGTAGGTGTAGGTGCCGTCGGCATTCACGGTGATGGTGCCGTGTGCCGGAGCGCCCACGACCTGCGAACCGAGCACCGATTTGAGCGATGCATCCACCTGGGCGAACGGATCGAAGGCGAACTTGCCGCCTTCCAGCATGCTGGCGGTGGAATCCTTCAGTTGCGGCAGGCCGCTAACTCTCACATCGGAGAGGGTGAGGTGGCTGTCGTTCGCGCCGAAGCCGATGAGGTCGAAGCTGAGGTTGACGGCAACGCCCTTGGGTACGTTGCTGAGGTCAACGCGATAGGTGCGGCTGCCGTCGGCATTGATGGTGAAGGTAACGCCGGTCGCTGCATTCTGCGTGCCATCGGCTTGCAGGCTGAGGAAGGCATCGCTGCGTGTCTGGCCATCGCCGCCCAGGAGCGATGCTCCTGTGGTGGTGTCGATCATTGCAACCTGGAAGGCATCTTCCGGCGCGCCCTTGACGTAGCCTAGAGCGGAACCCGACAGGGTGAAGGTCAGGTAGCGGTCTGTGGCACCCAGCTTGAACACCTGGTTCAGGCGAGTCTGGCTGCCGGAGACTTCATTGAGCGTGGCGGTTGCGGTCTGCCCTGCCACTGCGGAAGGCGCAATGCTCACGCCGCCGTGGGTAGCCCAGCCTGCAGTGGTGTCGAGGCTGGTGAAGGCGGGGTTGGCGCCGACTTCGTAGTTGGTCATCGCTGATGCTGCCGTAACCGATGCAGTGCCTCTGCCCAGGACGGACGACAGGGGTACGGCGGCAAGGGTGTTGCCAGCCAGGTCGGTAGTCGTGACGGTTGCAGCACCGCCATTGATTTGCGCGATGAGGTGCTGCATCAGTGCCAGCTCCCCAGCACTCGGCAGGCGACGCTCGCCAACGGTGAGCGTGGCGCCCATGTAATCATTGGGGTTTGCGCTGTGTTCAATACCCAATGCATGGCCGTATTCGTGCAGCAGCACACTGAGCATATCCATCTTGCCCGCCGCCGCACTGCCCGCCTTTGCCATCCACACATTCGGGTCGGAGGTGGGGAGGAACTGGCTGTTGTCGCCTGGGTTGGTGTTGATGTACCAGCCATTGCCCGCAGCAGTAGAGTCGAGGGTGATGTTCGTGCCGGAGTCCTGGCCGACTGCACCGCCCGTGAGGTTGGCGACGTTGACGGTGATGCCTGTGCCGGAACCGGTTGCGGAGCCGGACGTGCCGGTGGCGGAGTTACCCAGCATGGTGTCCACACTGGAGGACACTGCGGCAACATCCGTGACTGAGGCGCTGGCCGCATCTGCGGGTGTAGCCGGAGAAGAATCGGCCAACAGGAGGCTCTTAGTATCAATTGCCTGAAGGTTCGGTGCGGCTATGTCTATATGGAAATGAGTGTTGTGGTTAGAATTGGGCTCCACCGAGATTCCCAAGCCTCCCAACACGGCGTCTATGACCTTGTAGGAATTTGGGGTGAGATCCGATTTTGTGTAGTATTTGCCGCCAAAATGAAGATGCGAGATCATGCTGTCGCCTTGGGCGCCGTTGCCGAACAATGCCGTCATCGCGCCCTTATTCTTAACGTCCATATTGAGAGCATCCCAGCCAGCATTACCGGTGCGTGTTATGGCATATAGCGAAATGAAATTGCGTACTGCCTGCTGCTGGTTATTGATACTCAAACCGACATCTTGACTTGGAAGCAACGAAATAGCGTCCAAGGCATGTTGCAAGTCCCAGGTAGGGTTCACACCCCAGCCGCTAATTAATTTTTGCAAATCTGCGCTGATGTTTGGATCGCTGGGAGGGGTGTTGATCCTTGCATTTTTGTACGAAATGAAATCGTATATTCCCATGTCAATCGACATGCCAATGGAATGTCCGCCTGCAATATGCAACGGCCACCCGGTACGAGGGTTTGTCACCAAATAGGTAGGGTCACTGAGGCCATTGATAGTAAACGTAGGGGTTGTTTTCAGGGTGCCGGCAAGTGCGTCGTTGGTCAACGCCCATGCCTCAAGGAGGTCGCGCTCCCAACTCGTGCCGTAGATTTCAAAGACGTTTGTCGTGCCATCTGTAAAATTACCGGCGTGACTGCCTTGGGTGGCCGTGAGCCCAAGCGACGCATAGATATTCATCCAGTGCGGTGCATTGTACGCGTTGAGCCAAGATAGGTCGCCTGTGGCGCCGCCATTCACCGAAACGCTCACGTTGCCCAGGTCTGTTTTGCTCTGTGCCTTCAGAATGCCACCTTGATTGTTCGCAAAAGTCTGATTCTTGATGGCTTCAAACGCGCGCAGCGCGGATTCAACGTCGGCACCCCAATTGCCGTCAACCTTAAATTCCCGCGGCGTGCGCAGGGTGGGAGTTGACGGTGGGGAGAAGAAGTTGGGAAATTGTGGAAGGGGCTTTTGGGAAACGCTACCAACAAATGTGGCTGGCTCGTTAAATGCCGAGAAGCCGAGATACTGCAAGCGCTGCTCGACGCGCCACACATCCAGTTGGTTGTTGGTTTGGTTGACGCCAACGTCGCCGGATAACGTGAACGCACTGTAGCCAGGATTGCGCAAATTGCGATCCCCAAAAAACTTGCTGGCGCTTTGGCTATTAAAGTCAGTCAGCTTGAGCGTAAGATTGTAGGTATGTTCTGCACCGCGAGCAGTGACGGTAAAGGTGATTGACAAGGATCCATCTGCAAGATGCTGACCGGCACGCAGTGCAGTTATGTCCAAGTTTGGCGCAATATAGAAGATACCGGTGGCTGATACGCCCGCCTGGCTTTTTTGATCAACCGCGCGGGTCGTGTAGGTGTAGTTGCCCTTGCCATCTGGAATCGCAACGGCTGCGTCATTGCCGGACGTCACGTTATATGAGAGAACGGGTTTGTCGGCCTTGGTGGCATCGCAAACAATCTGCCCTGCTCCGGAGCAGTTGATATTGGAATACGCTGTACTTTCGGCAGCGGTAATACCTGTCAATGGGCCGGCCTGATTGGCAATAATACTGAGTAGATCCACCTTGAAAATATCACCATAGCGCGCGGGCATATCGATGGTCACGTTTGTGACGGATTCCAGGTTTGCTATACCATTTACCCAACCTATGGGAGTAGTAACCCCAGCTGGGCTTGCTGGCAATGCGCTCTCCACAATCTTTTGTGGTTGCAATACGGTGTTATTCAAGTCAAATGGCTTGTTGGTATTAGTAGCTTTCTCATTGTCAATTGCAGCCTGGATGAGCGCAGACACGTTATTCCAGCGCAATAGCCCCTTGCCAATTCCTGAAGCGTCATCGAATAATGCATCGGCAGTGAGTGACTGACCATTCGAACTCAGACTCAAGTGTTGCAGCGCGGCCCCTACAATTGGCGTTGAAGCTCCCAGATAACGCGGCCCCCCTTTTATACCGAATGGGTCGACAATAATGCCGATCTTGCCCCCAACCTGTTTTCTGGCCAATTGGCCATCGGCATAACCAACCTCATTGAATATGAAATTGTAGTCAGATACGATGGCATATTGCGTATCGCCCACCGTAGTGATTACCACATCTCCGGCGCGCTGAATATTTTCCCACCATTTTGAGTTATACCAAGGCTGTGAAGTATTCGACGGCCTCAACAGAATATTGGTTATCGTGGGATCGGGCAGGGCTGTAGGCGCCGGATTGCCACGCAATGCCGCAAAATCAACACCATATACACCGTGGTTGTAGTCGTACGCAGCTGTGACGATGAATTGCCCCGTCAATGGCCCAGATTTTACATTCTGAACAGCATGCCCGCTTGGGTTGCCATTCTGGTCGGTCAATTTGACAATCTTGAAAGCTGTAGCAGGCACATCCAATGCTGTGGCACCGGCTTTGTTAGCCTGCTCCATAGCCGTGATGTCAAGCACGATCAGGCCGCCTGTATCGCCACCGTTGCGTCGGAGCATGTTGGGATACACGCCGGGCGCAGTGATCGCCAGGTAGCGTCCTGCGTTGACCGCAATATCCATGAAACCATATTTGGCGTTTACGCCTTTCAACGTAATGGTTTGTTGCTGGGTCAAGTAGCCTGCGCTGGCAGGATTGATATTGATTCGAGTAAGCTCTCCACCAGCATAACCGCTCTCGGCCACATAAAGCCATCCATCCACAATGGCCAACGCTGATGGATTAAGGCCAGCATTGCTCGAGTTTATCTTGAAGCTGTTGACGATATGCAGCGTTGCCAGGTCAACAACGTGGATATGCCCACCTCCACCGGCAAGATAAGCAACATCCTTACCCCAGAAAGCAATCGGATTCGTCTTGCCGCTGCTTCCGGTGATGAAACTCTGATCCATGTTTTCCGACTGGTAATTCAGGCTTGCAATAAGCGCTTTCGTGCTATCGAATACTTGCAGCGCTCGATTCGTGCTAACCAACTCGATACCATCGTGGCCCTGCAATGCTGCAACATTGCCTTTCACTGTGCGGCTGTCACCTGTTGGCAATTTATCTGTACGCACCAATACCAACTCATGCAAAGCCAGCGCGATTTTTCCCTGCAGGGCTGCCGGTATATCAAATGTGATTTTTCCATTAACCACCGTGACATTAAATGCTGCATTGATCAGCCCCCTATCCAGCACGGGGTTATCAACAACCGCCGGTACTGTGCTGTCAATCGCAGTACCCTTGGGGCGAATCCATAATTGCATTGTAGAAGTAACGCCAGTAGGTGTCGCTGGTTGGTTGACACTAACCTCCATAGAGGTACCCGCTGGGTTAATGGAAAGTCCAGTTATGGCGGATATACTCGGCTGGCCTGGTGTGGTAGCAGGCGGTGCAGGAAAACTCATAGTGACTTGGCCCGGCTGACTAGCAACGCCAATATTGCAACTAAAACTGCCGTCGTACGTCCATTTCAACAACATTAATCCCGAAGTTAGGTTACCTCCGACAAGTCCCATCAGCATAGGATTTGCCATACCTAGGGCCGCAACCATGGCAGTCTGAGCCCACATCGCATCCCAGTTGAATATCGCACCATAAACTACAGTTGCACCTGTCTTCGGGTTGGTCACCGATCTGGTGCCAACCAGGTAATTTCCACCGGACAAAACTCCGGGATATGGTGGGCTGGCAGTGCGTGCCACACCATCTGTACCTACAAAACCATTGTCCACCAGGTACCAAGTGTCGTGAGATACGCCAGACGCGTCTACAATGGTTCCTTGTTTAAAGAAGAAAGCTTCATCGCCAGCTTTAACATTAGTATTGTCCTGAACAGGAATAGCCAATTGCAGTGGGTATGAAGCTGCATTGGCACCAACGTTCAGAGTGAAAGCACCAACAGTTTGAACTATGTTGGTATTGGGTAAAGCGATACCCGAAACCGTTGTAATATCTGGCAATGCAATACGGCTGATTGATACTGCTGCATCAGCCTTCAATACCCCCCCCCCAATGAGCACCGTTTCACCCGTAGGAGCGCTGATGACGCCCCCTGCCTGTGCAGATACAGTGATGGCCTGCGGCGCGAGGCTTGTCGGGTCAATGTTCTCAACTTGCGCCGCTTGCACGCTCAAAATGATGTCGCTCTGACCGATGAGGCTTGTGGTGCCCATCTTATAGATCGGCGTGTAAGTCGGTTGGCCGGTAACCGGATCGGTGCCAGTGATGTAATCGGTAATCACCGATGTTTCCAGGTACACGACGCTGATGTTGACGTTGCCCGCTTGGTGCGCAGTAATAAGACCGTTAGCATCCACGCTGGCGATGCTTTCATCGCTGCTGTAGTAACGGGTGACGCCGGTGGCGACCTGGGTGGTAACCGGCAGACCCGTGGTTGGATCCAGCACCGGGTTGCCCTGCGCATCCAGCGTGGTGATGGCGCTCATCTGGCTGCTGGTGTGGATGTCGGTAGTCAATGCGCCGGTGTTCGGGTCGACCAGGTGTACCTTGAGCTGGCGGGTGAGTCCCGGTATGAGGGTCAGCGTGCCGGGATAAACGTCCGGCTGCACCGTGACTGGTGCGGACGGGTCTGCGGCCGACGCTACATTGGGATCAACAGGCAACTGTGTGTTGAGGCTTTCCACTGCCTGCACAGTATGACCGCTCGCATCGGTGCGCGTAACGATGACGAGTGCAGGGCCTTGGTTGCGAGCGATGATCTGGTCGGTTGCCGCGTTGACGGACAGCGCCTGCGGGCCGGTGACACCTGCCGTGTTGGTGAGATCGACCTGGCTGACCGTGAGGTAACGGGCGTCGTTGATGGAGACGGATTTCTGATCCGCGAAATCGGCGACCGCGTGCAGTGTAGCAGTCTGGCCGGTGGAGAGCTGCGAGAGCGGATCGAGGTGCAGCGCCAGGAGCTGCGCCCCGCTGACATTGACGCTGAGCTGAATCGGCGCACTGCTTGCGTAGCCATCATCGGCCTGCATAGTGATGGTGGCCAGGCCCGCATATCCCGCTTCGGGCGTAAAGATCAGCATTAGCCCATCGGCGCTGAGTTTCGCCGTGCCGTGGGTAGCGCCCAGCACGTTCCAGAACATCGCATCGCCTTCCATGTCTTGCGCGATGGTGTTGAGCGCAATGCTGGTGGCGAGGTCGGTATGGGTAAGCGTGACCGGCAGCGTGGCATTGGCCACGGGGGCCTGGTTGGCGCGCAGGCCGTAGTTGGCGTAGAGGATCTGGCGGTCGGTTGCGTTGACCTGGCCATCGCCGTTGATGTCGCCCGCGATGTTGCCAGAGGCGAGCATGGCCTCCCATGCGGCGCTGTCTGCGCCGTTCACGAGCCCGTCTTTATCGACATCGCCCGCGAGGGACATGGTGATTTGCGCACTGCCCGCACCGGTGATGCGGATGAGTTTGAGCCCGGCTTCGGTGACGCGCACGAGTGTGGTGGTGACGCCGCCCACGGTAGTGGTGCCGATGATGGTGGCACCAGTGACATCGAGCGTGCTGGTGCCGGTGGATTGGATCGCCACGATCACCGCGCCCTGCCCGCCCATTGTGTGAACGGTGGATGCAATTTCGCTGTCGCGCACGCTGAAGGCGAGCGTGGTGGTCGTACCGGTCTGCAAGTTGCCTTGCCATTGGTTGGCGTTGGCTGCGCTGTACCAGCTTACGGCTGCGCCGAGGTTGGCGGTGATGGTGTCGGTATAGGTATGGCCGTTCGCATCGTAGCCATAGGGTGTGCCGGTGCCGGCAGCACCTATGGTGCGCGCCAAGATGAGTCGGCCCTGGGTATCGTACTTGTAGGCGGTGGCGATCTGGTCGGTGGTGCCGTTGGCAGCAACCGGGCCGGTGACGCGCACGATGCGGCCATGATCGTCGCGCAGGAAGTCCACGCGCTGGATGGTGTCGCCAGTTACGGCTGCGATGCCCGCATCGCTGACCAGCCATTGTGCGCCATCGCTGTAGGTGACGCTGTTAACCTTGCCCACTGCATCGAGTTGATAGATCGTGCCGTCGGCCGAGGTCAGCGTATATGACACAGGCACCCATGGCAGGCCGGTGTTGTTGTCGTACAGGCTTAAGCCCTGATGCTTCAGGGAATCGGGCGAAGTGGAGCTAGACCCGTGCGCTGTCAGCGTCCAGCCCTGATTTGTATTGAATACGGGGTGGAATACGACGGGCGTTCCCGGAGTACTACCCAGCGCCTCGCTCGTGGTGGAGAGCGTGAAGCTGAGGTTATGGATCGGTGCGCTGGCATCGGAAAGGTTGGCCGGGATTTGCAGCCAGATGCGCGCGCCTTCCTGCCAAGGCGCTGTGGTGCCCATGGCTGTGATGCTCGGCTGGTCGCAGGTTAAGCGGGTGTCGAGCGCGGGAATGGTCCAGTTGCCGAAGTCGCCCTGCCCTGCGGTATTTGACCCTGTTTCCAGGAGGCGTGTCAACGCCAGTTGATGGCCCGCCAGGGTATAGGTCTGGTCGGTTGCACTCTGGGTATTGAGCGATTTTTGCGCGCTGTCTATCACGACGCTGGTGTTCAGCTCGGTGGTGCGGCCCACCAGGTCCCATGCGGAGAGGCGCAGGGAATAAACACCATTGTGCAGCAGTGCCGGGTCGAGGGAGGTCAGGGTCAGGTTGGCGTTGACGCTGGCGGCAGCGCTCGACTGTTCGGCCAGGGTGCTCCAGTTGGCGGTTCCGGCCGGGGCGATTTCCAGCTTGTAGCCCATCAGTTGCACATCTTGCAGGCTGGCCTGCAAGGCGGTCAGTGTGCTGATGGTGACTGGGCTGCTCGAATCGGTGGCGCCCTGCAAGACGCCATTCCAGGCGAGCAGCGGTGCGCTGGTGTTGGCCGGGTCTTTGACGCGCACGGTGAAGGTGCTGGTCTTGGTGAAGCCGTCCTGGTCGGTGGCGGTGACCTGGATGTCGATCAGGCCGGGCTGGCTCGGGGTCAGGTGCAAACGGCCCATGCCGTCGAGCGCGACGGTTTGCCATTGGGTGGGGTCTGCCCCGCTTTGCAGCGCTCCACGTACCTGCACGGTAAGTGTCTGGATGGCGCTATAGCCCTGCGCGCGCACGGTGGCGACCACGGTCTGGCCGGGTTGCACCGGCGTGCTTGGCGTGGACGACACCAGTATGCTGGGCGCATTGGCCGCGGCATCGGCCAGGGCGCGCAACACGAAAGTCTGGCTGGTGGTGTTGAAGCCGTCATAGGCCTGCGCGGTGACGATGTAATCGCCAACCTGGCCGGGGCCGGGTATCCAGTTGAGTCGCTGGTTTACTGCGTCGTAGCTGGCTCCGTCGGGAAGGCCGGTGAAGCTGATGTGCAAGGCCGCGGTTTGCGCTGCGCCGTCTGGGTCGGTTGCCAGTATTCCGGTAGAGTTCGTTCCCCCCAGTTGCACCGGCAGGCTGAGCTGCTGCCCCACCACGATGGCGTGGTTGGATACATGCAATTGCGGCGGACGGTTTACGTCCAACACGCGCACTTGCACGGTGCGGATGGTGGTGGCCTGGCCGTCGCTCGCCGAGAAGGTGAAGGTGAATGGCGTGCTGGTGGCCGTGGCATTGTTGACGACATCCTGGCCCGGTGTCCATTCGAAGTAGCCGGTCTTGGGGTCGAAAGCGACACCGGTCGGGGTATTGGCGTCGTGGATCAAGCCCAATGTGAGCGGCGTGCCATCGGGATCCACCGCAGTGACGTTGAACCCGAGGGTATTTCCTTCGAGCGCCAGTTGCAGCGGCAGCGGCAATATTTGAGGCGCCTGGTTGGTGTTGGCGACGGTCACGACAAAGGTGCGCACGACTTGCGCCGCGCCATCGCTGGCGGTGACGGTGAAGCTGTATTGGCCGGGCTGGCCGCCCGCTATGTTGGTATTCTCGGCGGCGTTGAAATCCGGCGTCCAATTCAACGTCATGTTGGTATTGCCGTTCGCTCCGGTTTGGGGAGCAACGGCCATGCCGCGCGGCAGGCCGGTGACGGTCCAATTCAGCCAGTCGGAATTGGCGTCGAAACCAGCGATTTGCATGGTCATCGGGTCGCCTTCCTTGGCGGACAACTGGGTGGTTGCGGTGGCCGGGTCCAGCGCCACTGCGGTACCGTTGACCTGCACACCGGCAAATTGTGGCGCTATATTGTCGGCGCGCACGATGACGCGGATCGTTTTCGCAACAGAGTTAGGCACGGGCACGTAATTCGGGTCTGCCGCATAGGGAGAGCCTTGCGGCGGCAGCCCGCTGTCGGTCACCTGGATGCTGATGTCATATATGCCAATGTCGGCAGCCGTCGGCGTCCAGGACAACACGGCCTGTCCGTATTGCGGCTGTATGGTCAGTGTCGCGCCAGCAGGCAAGCCCTGTGCTGTGTAGTGGAGCGGATCCTGGTCGAGGTCAGTGGCGGACAGCGGTACGGAAAGCGTGGTGTTTGACAACACAACCACCTGTTGCGGCACGCTGAGCACCGGCGGCTCGGTGACGCTGCGCGCGGTGAGCACGAAGCTCTTGGATGAGTACATGACCTGGTTGACGTCGCCGCCGCCATTGTCTTGCGCAACGACGGTAATCGTGTAGTCGCCCCGATCATAGTTGCCCGGCGCAAAATGGATGACGCCGGATACAGACCCATTTCCAGTGGACGGATTTTGGGTGTATGTGGCAAAACGCGGCAGGCCGGAGATGGTCAATTGCAGCGGGTCGCCGTTGGGGTCTGTGGCACTGACCGGGATGTCGAGTACGCTGCCCTTGTCCACGAATGCATTGCTGATGTCGGCAACCACCGGCGCGATGTTGGTGTGGTGCACCACAATCGGCACGGTGACCTGGCTGGATACGATCCCGCCGGAACCATTGTCCTTGGAGGCGACTACATTGACGTAATAGGTGCCTGCCTGGGCTTGGCCCGGCGTCCATACCAATTCCATGGTTTGGTTGTCGAACGTGGCGCCCGGCGGTAAGCCGTTGACCTGATAGGTGACGGTGGGCGCAGTGGTGTCGGGGCCGGTCGCAGGCGATGTCGGCGACAGTCGGACTTTGGGCTGGAAGTCGGGGTTGTTCGGGTCGAGTGCGAAGACGCTGACACGCAGCGGCTGGCCTTCGAGGACGTCCCAAGTCTGCGCAGGCTCGAACTGCGGCGAGCCCGCGGCGTACAAGACTTGCATCGAAAGATTGCGGGTGACGCTGGTGGTGACCGGTGTGGCTCCGCCTGGTGGGGTGTAGGTGGCAGTGAGTGTGATCGGCACGTTTGTAGTGCCCGCCGAGGTGTAGCTCGGCGTCCAGGAGAACCAGCCGGTATCGGTATTGAGCGTGGCGCCAGCAGGCAGCCACGGCGCGGAGTAGCTCAAGGCGATGGTGGTGCCGTCCGCCTGCTTCAATCCGCCAGGCATGCTTCCTGCCAGTTGCAGCGAAAATGCATCGCCTTCGCGCAGGGTTTGCTGCGGGATGGGGGTCAGTTGCGGTTGGGCATAGCCTTGCGCCACGGTGATGTTGAAGCTTTCGGATACCGTCGTCTTGCCGTCGCTGGCTATGATGGTGACGTTGTTGTAGACGCCTGCCTGGTCGTAGCTGGGTGTCCAGTTGAATACCCCGGTGGCAGCGTTGAACCCAGCCCCTGCGGGCAGATTTCTCAACGTGAGCGTGAGCGGGTCACCATTGGCATCGGAAGCAGTCACCGGCATGGTGAACGATTGGCCTTCGGTCAGGGTGAAGTCGCTGATCGGGCCGAGCACGGGCGCGTAGTTACCCCCTGCCACATCGAGCGTGTAGTGCACCAGCGCCACGCCGCCGCGGCTGTCTTGCACCCGTACGACAATGTCGTTGTTGGCATTGTCGCGCGAGGTCGGTGTCCAGTTCAGGGTTGCCTGCGTGCTGTAGCCGCTTGCGTCGGACGAAACGACGCCCGATGGCGTCAGGGTGACGCCAGCCGGGGCCTGGACGAGTTGCCAGAAGAACTTATTGCCATCCGCATCCGAGGCAGTGAGGTTGGCGCTCCAGGCCGCACCGGCAATTGCCACTGGCAATGCGGTGCTGGTGGGATCAGTTGCGCCAGTCACTGCGAGTGTCGGCAGGATGTTTTCCTGCGGAACCGCATAAACGCCAGTGCCCAGGTTGGTCTTGACCAAATCGGCGGCGCCCGCCAGGGTACCGAATGAACTGGCCGGCTTGACGGTGACGGTCACGTTGCTGATCGTGGACCCGACTGTCAGTTGGCCGCCCGCCGCCTGCAGCCCTGCGGAAAGATCCATGACCCACAGGTTGGACTGGTTGCCGCTGCCTGCGACCGTATCCATCACGGTGCCCAGGAAGTAACGACCGGGGTCGAGCAACAATGTGAGCGGGCCGCGCAAATTGTCGGTGCCGATATTGGTGATGCTGACGTCGTAGCTGACCGAGCCGTCGGCCAGATTGGCTCGGGTATTGGTGAAATTGAGCTGCAACTGGCTGGTCATGTCGACCACTGCGGTGAAGGTGCTGGTGTAGCTGTTCGCAAGACGTATTTGCGAGCTGCTGCGCAGATTGCCGGATATTTGCAGTTGGTACTGCCCTGCCGGCAGGTCCGGCATGCTCAGTGTGGCGGTGCGGGTCTGAGCATTCCAAATGATGCTTTGCGGCTGCAGGATGAGGCTGGTATTTATCCCCAGAGATGTAAATGTGAAGTTTGCCGGATTGAGCACGCTGGACAGATCGGCGGCTTGATCGGCTGCTGTGGCAGTGGGCGAACCTGTCCACATGTTCTGGTCGAATGTCACCGAAATCGCCCCGACCGGCATCGGCAACAAAGAGCCGTCCGGTACGCTGATGGCTTTAACATTTGGCGCCTTGAGCGGCGCGATTTCGTCGATGCGCGACGTTTCAGCGACCAGGATGCGGCCATCGCTTGTGGCGACGATGCCTTCGCCGCGCGTGCCGCCTGCGGCCACTTGCATGACACGCCTGGATTGCAATTCGATCATCCACACTGCAGCGCTATTCGGTGCTGGCGTTGGGGCGCTGGCTATGACCGGGCGTTGAGCAGTGCTGCTCGAAGCAAACATCAGACCTTCGAGCGGTGTGCCCGCTGCTCCAAAGGTGATGCTGTCGATCACGCCATTGAGGGTATATTCCAGTTCGGCACGGCCCACGGTGCGGCCCGACATTGGGAAGCTGACGATGTCGGTGGTGGCGCCGGGCACGGCGGAATCGATTTTCGTCCCTGACCACTTGACACCCCACAGCCGCCCATCCGGACCGAAAGCCAGGTCGCCTACGCGATCGTTGCTGAAGTGGGTCCATGCCTTGGTTGCATCGCTCCGGGTGGGATCGAAGATTTCGATGCCGTTGCCGGTGCTCACGTAGATAGCCCCGGTTCCCGGCTGTATGGCCAGGGTGTGAGTCAGCGGCGCGCCGTTCGGCCCCGCTATTTCACGAAGGATGGCGCCGCTGCTGGAATCGACTTGCAGTAGTTCGTCGCCGGTCATCACCCACAGTTGGCCAACGGAATCGACCGCCATGCTGAGAATGGGCGCATTCAGAGTGAACAGCGGCGTGGTGCTGTGTCCGCCGTCCTTGTTGAAACGGTAGACTTCATTGCGCAATGTTCCTGCGCTCGCCAATATGGTGTGATCCGGCATTTCCACCATGGCGAGTGCGCCTATGTCAGCTGCGCTGCCCGTAAAGCCGTCTGCAAAGCCGCGTAGCGTGAACGGAGCAACCACGCTTTGCAGGTCGCTGGGCGTGGCTGTGGCTACGAAACCGGGCAACTGCTGGGTGGATTGCTGGAACAGGGTGTTCGCCGGATAGGTGCGGTCCGCGACAGCCAGCGGTGTTTGCGGAGTTTGTGATACGGTTGTAAGGACTCCGAGGGCATCAAGCGCGGCCTGACGGCTGCCGTCGTCGGGCAGCACGGCGTTGGCAACCGAAGCGGCTTCGGTGTTGCCTGAGTTATCGGTGGCGACGGCGAGGAATTGGTACGTCTTGCCTGCCTCCCCAGTGAAGGTGGCCTCGGTCTTGTCGGGCGTGACCTGGCGCTGCCAGATTTGGAAATCGCCGCCGTTTGTGGCGACATACACGGTGACGTGCTTGATGCCGCTGAGATCATCAGTGGTGTGCCATTTTACGTCAAAGGTAGGCGCGCCCAGAGCGTTGGCGCCCATCGCCGTAACCGCAAGGGTCGTCACAGGCGGGGTGGCATCCAGTGTGTTGCTGACAGTTTGCGTGTCGACTGGCGGCGCGTCGTCGAAGATGACGCGTGCTTGTGCCTTGATGACCGCACCGGAGAGCGTTCCATCTGCGGCGCGTACCGTATAGCTCACGCTGCCGCGCAATTGGGAAGGTACAGTTGGCTTGCTCGGATCGCTAGACGGCGCCAGCAATCCGCGCATCGCGTCATGCATGACTTCACCGGTATTGGGATCGATCGCCTGGATCAGCCAGGTCGCAATGCTGGTGCTGGTATCGATGCCCGCGCTGACGCGCAGAATGAAGCCCTTGGTGGCAGTGAAGTCGAAGTCACTCTGGAAATCGGCCTGGCCTGCCGGGACGTGAATGTTGATGTCGCCCAGCTTGAGGTCGCCCAGGCGCAATGTTCGCGGATCAAGGCTGGGATCCAGCTGGGTAACGATGCGTAACTGACCGGACGGATGGTTGGCCGGGTTATTGAAGCTGACTGTGTAAGGCAGGTCGGTTGCAGACGGCACATAGATGGTGCCGGATGCATCGGGCATGCCTTGCGGCCCGGCTATGCTGGCGGTCTTGCTCGCTTGGGCGTCATGGATGGCTTTCAGTTGCAGGTATTGCGACAGGTTCAGCGCCTGCGGCCCGACCGGCACCCATTTCTCGCCGTCCCACGTGATGAGACCTTCGTGAGCCAGGTATTCCATTTCGGCCTGCGAACCGGCATACACGTTGAAGCTTACGCTTTGCGTCTTCTGCGTAGCATTCTGGTTCAGCGTCTGCGTATCCGCATTCTTGAATACGGGCACCGATATTATGTCGCCGGTTGTCGGGTCTACTACGCGTGAGACGCTGTAATCGACCGGCGTGGTCGCAGCCGCAGGGTCGCCCATAAATTTGGCGGTGTCGCCGTACCAGGCCTGTACCTTGGAGAAGAATCCGAGGATGTCGGCTTGTGTGCGGTAGTTGTCCCCGGCCTTGCTGAGCAAAATTCCGGATGCAAGTGTGGCGTTGAGGCTGATTACCAGGTCGGTGGAGCGGATGGCAGGTGCCTGATCGGCCGGGAGCAGCAATCCTGCCGCTTCCAGTGCCCCCATCCAGCCTTGCACCCACTGCGCTTCATCGGCTGCCAGTAGCACCAGATTGCTCGGCGCACTGCTATCGGCCATGATCGCGTTGCGCAACTGCTTGGCGTAAGCGGTTTGCTGCGCAATGAATTCATCGCGTGTCAAGGCGGTGGCCGCTGCCACCACGTTGAACTGGAATGGCAACGACACCAATTCGTCCTTGGTAAGGTTGTTGTGTGTGTCTGGATCCTTGGACTGGAATTTCGCGGCCAATCCTGCTGAGATGTTATCCAAACCGCTGACACCCCCATCCAACAACCCCTTTGCCTTCCAATCGGGGCGCAGTTGGTACAACTTGTCGCGCAGGCCCTGGAAGTCGTAGTTCAGCCATTCCTGCAGGCCCGGGTAGGTCTGGATGTTGAAGCTCATGCCGACCGTTCCGCCTCCTGCCACATCCAGCGCATAGCCGGGCGCGAGGTTGACGCCGTTGGTGTTGCTTACGCCATCGAGGCTCGCCCAGGGAATATCGCTACGCGGCGTGCCGGTGGTAGGTGTCGGGCCATAGGTCTGGATCGTGCCGTTGCTGTCCACGATCTGCCCGGGCGGCTGCCCGCCGATATTGGTGCCGAAAACCGTGCGGGGGATTGCGAGGGCGCCAAGAAGAGTTTGTGGGTTGCCACTCTGATCATAATACTGGAGGGTGCCCAGGTTGGGCGTGCCCACATCGAAACGCACATAAGGCGTATCTACGTTGGTCAGGCTCTTCAGGGAGACGCTGTAGACCTCGTTGGCGCCAGGCGAGGTTGTGCGCGAGCCGCCGATGCCGATGGTGACATCCGGCGCAATCTGCTGCTCAACCAGGTAGCGATTGGCTTCGGTTATGCTCTGCCCATCCGGATTGGTTACCGAGACGTCATACAGCCCATACGGGGTGCTGGTCAGGTCGAATATAGCCCGGATGTGGGTCGCATCCAGCACTTGCCAACGTGTGGGCTCGACCTCGAATACACCGGGGCGCGACAGCTTGACCAGTGCGCCCGGCTGGAACCGGGCTCCGTAAATATCCAGGGTCACCCAGCGATGGGCGCTGTCCCCCACCCCGCCCTGATCGGGCGTGACTTTGGTGATGGACAGCGGCATCAAGTCCGCACGCAGCGTAACCGGCGTATCGGGCGCCGCGCTTTGGCGCGCCCTGATCAGAACGTAGTAATCCCCGGCCTGGGTGCTGGGAATGTACGCTTCCTGGTTGACTCCAATCGGAGTGCTGTAAGAAGCATCGTAGGCAAAACCCGTCGGGATGTCGCCGTAGCGGATGTACACCTCATTGGCGCCGGTCGCAGCAGCAGAAGCAAGGCTTACGCGCATTGTCTCGCCGGCGGCGACGCTCACTTTGTACAGGCGTGCCTGTCCCGTCGACAGGGTCGTTTGCAGCGAAGTGGCCACGGCCAGATCAGGCACGGTCACATGAATGGACGATCCCGATGCGATAAGGTTATTGGCTACACCCGGGGGAATATTCAAACCGGTGGCGGTGTAGGTGATGAGCCCTTCAAACACGTCGTTAAACAAATTCGGGCGCACGATGATGTGCCAATTGCCGTCCTTGAGCGGCGGCATTTTGGCCGTGAGCGTGCCGGTATAGCTGCCGCCACCGCCCAAGTCACCGTTATGATCCACCTTGCCCAGCAACTTGGCGCTCAGATCCCAAGTCGTGTTGGTTGAGAGATACACCGCATCGGTCCAATGACCATAGGCAGTGTTGATGGAGCTGTTTTGAATCGTATAGTTGATGGTGATATTGTCGCCCGATGCCGCCGTGCTTGGCGCGACCACGCCGGTTGTAACGAGGTCGGCAGGCGGCGGGGTATCGATCAGTACTGGCTGGATGGCATAGGTCGCGTTATTGTTTTCATGACCAAACTCGCGCACTTGGCCATACGGGCCTGATCCCCAGGTATTGGCCGGATCGGTCACCACAAAGACGTAATACGGCCCTTGCAGGTCGCGCGGAGCGGTCAAATTGAGCGTAGCACTATAGTTGCCGCCGGCTGTCAGTCCGCCCGTATGGTTTACATAACCCAGATAGTGGTCTGTGGTCGTATCCAGGAACTGGTTCTTGGAGAGATAGACCATGTCGGTCCAGTTCTGCTGGTCGCGAGGCGTATCGCCGCCTGCATTCGTCACGGTGTAGCTGACTTGCAGCGCCTGTCCCGCCATTACATGCTGGGGTGCGGTGACCGTGGACACTTGCAGATCGGGCGGTGTGGCCAGCGTGATCGGGAGGGCAATGGAAGCGGTGTTGTTCCCCTCGTCCTTGAATTCCTTGACCGAATCGGTAGGAATTACATAAGGATCGACACCGATACCGGGCAACCCGTCGCGTATGCTGCTGCCGTAGTACGCATAGCTTGAATATGTTGTGTCGGTTTTGACGATAACGTTGAAGTTGCCGCTGATCGACTCGGGAATGCTGACCGTGGCGGACATGGTATACGACTCGCCAGGCTGCAAGTACCTGGGCTGGCTGTTTGCATCCGCCGTGTTTGGCCCCGTATATATTCTGCTAATTGCCAGCGCATAATCGGTATTATCCAGCGCTGCATCGCGGGACAGGTAGACCCCGTCATACCAGCTATTGACGCGCGTCGCGCGCGTGCCGTGGTTGCTGACTGTCCATGTGACCGTCAGCGGCTGGCCCGAAGCGGCATTGGGATCGGAGAGCTTGATCGAGTCAACCTGGAGATCCGCCTCGCGATAAGTGATATTGAGCCCGGCTGCACCCAGGTTGTTGTCGTTGCGCAGACCTTCATACACGCTCTGGGAATAGAGCTTGTCACGGACATCGCTGTTATTGCCGCCGTTCAGTATTTCCATCTGGGCAGCGGAATTGACAGTGTCCAGAGATGGCATCAAATTATAATTGTTATGCCCGGAATCGGTAATGACGTAAACATAATATTGGCCGTCGGTTCCGGCCGGCAGCGTGAAGTTTGCCGATGCGGTATAGCTGGCTCCCGCAGCCAATCCTGCCGCATTAGAGTGTGTTACCGTGCCAAGCAAGGTGGCCCGCGATGGAATGAACGTGGGATCCTTGCTGAGAAATACGGTATCTATCCAGCCGGAGGTGCCTGACCAGACATCCGCGCCCTTATTGGCCACGGTCCAGGTGACTGTCGTGTTTTCTCCGGAGAAGTTTTGCGGCTGGGTCACGACACCGGTAACCTGAAGGTCGGCCGGCGGCATCGCTGTCACGTTGGAGGCAACGGAGCGTACGTTGTTCGTCCAGTCGGTTTCCGTAACATTCGGGAACGACTTGACGATCAAATAGCGACCGGTAACCGAAGGCGCCAGACGCACGGTCTGGTTGACGGTATAGCTCTCCCCGGTTGCCAAGCTGCGGTTTTGCGAATTGCTTGCTATTTGCCAGGTATTGCCCGTGCTCATGTCGGGCGAGTCGCTGAGATAAACAAGTTCAGTACAACTACCTGAAAACTGATCCTTGAGGTTTTGCACCGTGTAACTAAAGGTATAGTTTCCGCCGGCTTGCACATCGGTCGCCGCAGATACCGCGGTTACCGCCAAATCGTATGTATTCGGCACCGCGGGCGGAATCCCCAGCACGCCTATCGTATGCGCCTTGTAATTGTCGTTCTGTATCTGGGTGGGGTCGTCCGGATTGACGTTCGAGGCGAGTGTGTCCTGCAGGATTACGCTGTATGTATCGGTCCAGACTGTAATGTAATACGTGCCTGTCAGGGTATTGTCAGGGATCGTCACCTGGGCGGAGCCCAGATAATCCTGGTTGACGTCAAGTTTGCCCTGGTGCGTCTGTGTACTCAGGCAGACGTCGCCTTTCTGCGGGTTGGGGCGTGTCTTGTCGCGCGACAGCCAGATCGAGTCCGTCCAGCTTGATATGTTGGCTGAAGCGCCTTGCGTGATGGCGCTGCCCAGATTCGCCACTTTGTAGTTCACGCTGATGGTGCTGCCGTGTATCGCTTGGTCCGGCGCCACTACATTGCTGGTTACCAGGTCGGCAAAAGGTATCGGGTCAACATAGAACTTCGCTGCTGTGACGTTGTTATTTTGATTCGGATACGTGTCTATGGCATGGTTGGCATTGGCAATCACGATCAAATAGCAATCGCCACGGAACCGGATGGGAATATTCACCAGCGCAACGTCGTTGGTATAACTTTCGGTCGGCGCGAGCGCGGCATTACTGTCAAAACTGCCCACCAGTTGGGCGCTTGCATCGAGTCCACCGCTCAGCGACAGGTAGACGTTGTCTACCCAGCGGCCGCTCGTCGCAACGGCTCCCGTATTGCTGACCGTATATTTGACCCCAATGCTGGTGCCGGCAGTTGCATGTGCGGGCACAACCGTGTTGGTGACTTGCAGATCGGGGCGAGCCTGCAAACTGACCTGTATGCTGTCGGTTGAAGTAAGGCTGTTGTTGGCGCTTGCCGTGCCATATTCGTAGACGGTTTTGGTGTAATTCGTCTCTACCTGGATTTGATACAAGCCCTGGATTTTGGACGGCAGGCGCACTTGCTCGGTACGGGAATAAGTGTTGCCGGCGCCAAGGCCCTGAGAATACGTATATGTTCCCAAATCTACGGTGTTGCCCGTGGTAGTGCCGACAGGCACCAGCACGACCTTGTCGGTCCAGGTTCCATTCGCCGCTGTGGTACCCTGGTTGATCACGGACCATGAAACATCGACCAGGTCGCCTTCCTTGGCAGTCTGCGGTACGGTGATGGTCTGCACCGCCAGATCGGGAGAAGGCGAAAGCGTTACGGGCAGCGCCAGCGATGTCCCCCGGTTATCGTTGCCATAGATGAATTCGTATGGAGTCCCCGAGCTCGCCGCAGCCACATTGAAGTAGTAAGTCCCGTTAATGCCCTGTGGCAAGGTGAGATTCAGCGTGCGGGTATAACTGTCGCCTGCCGCCATTTGCCCGAGGTGGCTGGCTGAGCCATACTCACAAACCACGCCGGTGCCATCCGCATTGGAACTGAGCCAGACATGGTCCGACCAGGAATCAGTGCTGGTGGCGCCGATGCCGTTGTTGATCACGTTCCAGGTCAGTTGTATGGGCTGGCCGCTATATCCGCCGCCCTGGGTGGTCACCGAGCTGACCTGCATGTCGGCGTATGGCATGGGCATGATGTCCAGCGTGGACGCCGCTTGTGCCGAATTGTTGCCCTTGTTGCCGTTTTCCCAGACTTGCCCTTGGCTGTCGGTCATCACAAATATGTGGCCGCGGCCGGAAAACGCAGGGCCAAAGGTGTATGTCGCGTGGCCAGTATAAGATTGACCGGCCTGCAATGCGCCATCGTGCCTGACTTGGGCGATGGCCATGTTGTCGGCGCTGCCCAAAACCCCGCTCTTTGAATACACCACCACATCGGTCCAGGCAGTGCTGCGCCCTGCTCCGAGCCCCTGGTTGGCAACCGTCCAGTCCACGCTGACGGTGGCCGGGTCACTGATAACCTGGGTGGGCGCCGTCACGCTGGTTACGGCCAGATCGGCGTACTTGTCGATCGCAACATTGAGTGCTTGCGTGGTTACGTCGTTGGCCGCACCTGTGGGGGTCTCATTGATCGCGGAATCGGCGTTTGTAACAACCAGCAGTTGATAGGCGCCTTGCGCATCCACCGCCAACTTCGCCGAAATGCTTCCTGTATCACTTCCTCCCGCAGCGATGGACGAATGCGTGAATTGTCCCAGTTTTATAGAGCTGGAATCCACGACACCATTACGCGACAGGTATACGGCATCGGTTACGTTGGCTGCATCCGCTGTGCCGGTGTTGTTTGTTGTCCAGTTGATGTTCAGCGTTTCTCCGCCCTGGAGCAGGCCCTGCACTTTGATCGTACCGACCTGCAAATCCGGATGGATCACGCTCACCAGTTGGCTTGCCGTGTTGTCCGTCTTGGTTTGTTCGGCGACATAATTGAATGCATCGGTAATCACGTCCACGCGCCAGGAGGCGGTTGCCGTCGGTGGGGCGACAAAGCTGACGGTCTGCGTATAAGATGATCCGGCAGCGACCGTGCGGCTTTGCTGCACAGTGGCCAGGTCATACACATTCGCTGGATTGTTCGTGTCGACCAGGCGGATTTTGTCTGCGATCCATGCGCTGGCAGGGTCATTCCCGGAATTTGCGACTGTGTAAGAAAGGCTGACTGTATCGCCGACTCTCCAGACGGATGGCATCTGCAAATTGGTGACCTGCAGATTTGGCTTGGGCTCGGAAGCAACCTGAGTCGCCTGGGCGGCGACTGCCACGTTGTTGTTCAGCGCACTGCCCAGTTCGTATACATTGTGATAGGCGTCTGTTTTTACAAAGAAATGCATGGATCCGATTGCTGTGACGGGCAAGGTCAGGTCCATGGCCGCGTTATAGCTGGCACCCATATCCAAGCCGCCCACGTGCGTAAGCGACCCTACCAGCATGGCGCTGCTGTCCAGCGTGGCAGACGACGAGATGTACACCTGGTCGACCCATAGGTTTACGTCGGTCGCAACCGTTCCCTGGTTGGCAACCTGCCATTCCACATGCGCGCTGCGGGCAGCAAAGGCTGTGGCAGGTACTGAGGTAATTGCAGCGGTCAGGTCTGCATTTGTGGATGCGACGGCGATTGTGGATGTGAGCGTATTATTCGCGCGCGTATCCGGCTCCAGCACCATGCTGGTGGCATCGGCAATGACGGCTATGGTGTAAGAGCCAGAAATCCTGGTCGGAATGCGCACGGATGCGGTCTGGGTATAACTGCCCCCGACATTAAGCGCTGTGCTGTTCACGACGTTGCCCAAGATCACGTCGTCGGCATTGCCTATCACGCCATCCTGAGAGAGTACGATGCGGTCTGTCCACCCGGCTGCGGCACTGGCTGTGCCCGAGTTTGCAACGGTCCAACTGACGCTAACGAGCCCGCCGGAATTGGCAGTCGCAGGAACGGTGACATTGGTCACGCCCAAGTCAGCATAAGGTGTGGCAGCCGACACAACACTGATGGAAGAAGCGTTGTTGCTCTCCGCGTTATTGGTCTGGTTGCTTTCGAATATATTGTTGTTCTGGTCGGCAGTGACCGTGATTTGCAGTTGCCCCGCTCCGCGCATACCGTCCGGCAAGCGGAAGCTATACGAACGAGCGCGGGAGTCGCCCGCAGCAATTGCCCCATTACCAGCCACGGTTGGATCATAGACAACAGACGTGTCGACAAGCTTTTCGCCTGTGGTCGTATTGACGACCACGACGTGGTCCAGCCATCCGGCGGGTGTCGGTGCAGCGCCGGTATTGGAATCGTTCCACTGAATCGTCGCGTTGCCGCCCGCTTGCGCGGACACAGGCGTGGTACTCAGGTTTGTCACTTGCAGATCGGGCGCTGATGTGACAGCCAGCGACGTGGTGTTGTTCGTTTCTCCCGTTCCAGTCGGATTATTTTCGAAGATTTGGTTGGTGGCATCTGTGGCCACTGTGAACTGGAATTGGCCGACACTGTTCATCCCGCTTGGCCAAGTGAACGTGAGCGAGCGGTCGGTATAGCCGCCGGCAGCAATCGCGCCATTCGCCGTCGCGTCATACGGCACAACAGTCGTAACGAATGTTTGGCCTGTGGTCACGTTGCGCACCGTGACCTGATCAGTCCAGGAGTTCGTTGTCGCCGCGTTTCCAGTATTGTTGACGCGCCATTGCAATGTCACCTGGCTGTTGGGCGTCCATCCGCTGGCAGGCGTGGTCGCCAGGCTTGATACTTGCAGATCGGGATAGGCAGCGAGCGTGGAAGTCAGGTTTAGGTTCGCGCTATTGTTGGTCTCGCCGGTGCCGGATGCATTGGCCTCGACAATGCTGCCTATGCCGGACGTGTTCTGGTCGGCTGTGACCTGTATCTGCAGGTTGCCAAGTCCGGCGCTGCCGTCTGCCAGGCGGAAGGTGTAACTGCGCGCGGCTGATGCCCCGGCTTGCAATATGCCGTCAACCGAGGGGTTGTAGCTCAGTTGCTGGTTGAGTATCACTGCGCCGGTGGTCTGGTTCACCACACGGATATGGTCATTCCAGGCCGTGTTTACCGCCGTGTTGCCGTTGTTTACGTCGTTCCAGTTCAGAGTGATCAGGTCGCCCGTCATTGGCGTTGAATTATTGCTGGTCAGGCTCGCAACGGTCAGGTCAGGCGCCGATATGACTGTGGTTTGGGCAGAGTTGTTGCTTTCAGCCGTGCCTGCCAGGTTGTTCTCAAAGATCTGGTTGGCGGCATCGGTGGTGACCTTGAACGCGAATTGGCCGTTAGCATTGACTCCCGTCGGCCAGGTGAGTGTATAGCTGCGGCTGCTCTGGCCCCCGGCAGCGATGTCGCCGAGTGCGGTGGCGTCATAGGGCACGTTCTGGGTGAACAGGGTCTGACCGGTCGTGAGATTGACGACGCTCAGGGTTTCAGTCCATGAACCGCTGGTTGAGGCATTGCCTTGGTTGGCCGTCGTCCAGTTTACAGTCACCGGGTCGCCCGGCAGCCAGCCTGCAGCCGGCGAAGGCGCAACATTGTTCACGACCAGGTCGGGATAAGCCGCCAGTGCAGACGTCATGTTGACGCTGGTGATGTTGTTCAGTTCAGCGGTTCCCTGGGAGTTGACTTCCGCCACGGTATTGAACATGTCCGTAGTCACGGTGAAGCTCAGGTTGCCCGCCCCCGCGTTGCCGGGGGGTAAGGTGAAGCTTGCCTGGAGCGCAACACTACCGCCAGCCACTACCGCACCGTTCGCGGTCGCGTCGTAGGGAACCTGCATGTCCGCAATGACTGCGTTAGTAGCGAGGTTGCGCACCACCAGCCTGTCTGTCCACGATGAAGATGTAGCCAGTGTGCCGGTGTTGTTGTCTTGCCAGCCTACTGTGACGGTATTGCCGGACTGCAGCACCGAACCCGACGCCAAGCCGATGTTGGTCGGGACGAGGTCAACGCCGGGCACCACCGAGGTGACGGCGATGTTCCCGACTTTGAGCATAGCCGGGTTGGTGGTGTCCACGCCAAATGTCATCAATGCGCCGGGGCTCTCTCCCACCAGAGCGCTGAATGCCCCGGACCGGCTGGCATAGGTCATCACGCCGAAGACATCGGTTGCCGCAGGCGCATAGCCGCCTGTCAGGTAAATATCCAGCGTCCCATTAAGGCTTGCTGTGCCGGAAGCCGCCAGTACGCCTATCGTGGTCGCATTGCCCAAGCCAACGCGAACCGTGGATTGTGCTCCGTTGGTAAAACTGCCGGAGATATTCATGCGCGCGCCAGGAGCGATGCTCAAGACCCCCTGGTTGACCCAATTGTTGTTGTAGACGAGCGTGCCGGCATTGACATTGACCGTGCCGGTGTTGTTGAGCGCGAGGGAACCGCCGAGCGTTTCGCTGCCTGCCGCGTTCTGGTTCAGCGTGCCCGCGTTGTTCAGCGCGAATGTCTGGCCGTAATAGCTGTAGTAGCCATAGAGCGGCTGAGTACTGGTGCTGTTCAGGTTGAGCGTGGCCCCGGCTGCATTGGTCAGGCTGCTGGCGACGGTGTCATAGTAATAGCCGATGTAGAGGCTCTCGCCGCCACCGACGGTGAGCGTGCCCTGGTTGATCCAGTTCTTGCCGCCGTTGATCATGATATAGCCGTAGGCACCGTTGACCAGGCTCGAGCCCTGGGTGGTGAAACTGCCCGTGCCGCTGAGCGTACAGTAGCCAGTCGAGTTGAATGCGCCCGTAACGGTCACCGCACTCGTGCCGCCTACCGTGCCGCCGCTCATCGTGAGGTTCGGCAGGGTGACCGCGCTGGTGTTGTTGAAGTTTAGCGCGCCGCCGCTGACTGTCACGCCGGTGCTTATAACCGGTGCATTGGCGCCATTCAAGGTGAGCGTCCCGCTGCTGACGGCAATGCTGCTGCAGGTAACCTGGTCGTTGATGCTGACCGTGGCGCCGGAAACCGCAAGGGTGCCCGTACCGGTGATGGTCGAGCCTGCATTGAGAGTGTGCGTGCCGCCGGAGAAATTGAGCGTTGCTCCCGTGCCGACGGTGTACGTACCGGTATCGGTACCATTGCCGTTGAGCGTGAGCGTGCCGGCATTGACATTGACCGCACCGGTGTTGTTAAAGACGAGGCTGCCGCCGATCGATTCGCTGCCTGCCGCGTTCTGGTTCAGCGTGCCGGCGTTATTCAGCGTGGGCGTAAAGCCGTAGTAGTTGCCGTTGCCATAGAGCGGCGAGCCATTGGTGGTGCTCAGGTTGAGCGTAGCACCGGCCGCATTGGTCAGGCTGCTGGCGGCGGTGTCCGCCCAGCCGCCGAAGTTGAGGTAGCCATTGCCGCCCACGGTGAGAGCACCCTGGTTGGTCCAGTTCTTGCCACCGCTGACGTAGAGATAGCCGCCATTGGTAATGTTGACCTGGCTTGTACCCTGGGTGGTGAAAGCGCCCGTGCCGCTGAGCGTGCTGGTGCCGGTGACGTTGAATGCACCTGTCACGGTGACCGCACCTGTGCCGCTTACCGTGCCGCCGGTCATGGTGAGACTCGGCAGGGTGACTGCGCTGGTGTTGTTGAAGTTGAGTGTGCCGCTGGTGATCGTCAGGCCGTCACTTGCGGTCAGGCTGTTGACATTGATCGTGGCGCCCATAATCGCAACCGTACCCGTGCCTGTAATGGTCGAGCCCATACCAAGCGTGCGCGTACCGCCCGCGAAACTGAGCATCGTACCCGAGCCGACGTTGTACGTGCCAGTGTCGGTACCGCTATAGGCGAGCGCAAGCGCGCCGGCAAGGACGTTTACCGTGCCGGTGTTGTTGAAAACCATGTTGCCGCTGATCGATTCGCTGCCTGCGGCGTTCTGGTTCAGCGTGCCGGCGTTGTTCAGTGTGGGCGTAAAGCCGTAGTAGTTGCCGTTGCCATAGAGCGGCGAGCCATTGGTGGTGCTCAGGTTGAGCGTGGCACCGGCCGCATTGGTCAGGCTGCTGGCGGCGGTGTCCGCCCAGCCGCCGAAGTTGAGGTAGCCATTCCCGCCCACGGTGAGAGCACCCTGGTT
>JBGPSQ010000006.1:0-38182 GCA_041490205.1 Gallionellaceae bacterium | reverse complement strand
CGGCCATCCGCCAGCATGTCAACGACAAGCTCACGAAATTAAAGGACCATTTCGACGGCGTGATGGACGTGACGGTGGTGCTTTCAGTGGACAAGCTGCGCCAAAAAGCAGAGGGCAGCGTGCACCTTTCCGGCAAGCACGTATTCGTGGAAACCGAGGACGACAACCTGTATGTCGCGATAGACAGCATGGTTGAAAAACTGGACCGCCAGATCGTCAGGCACAAGGAAAAATTCGCCGTTCGCCGCCACGACGATTCCAGCAGGGCATAATATCCTGCATTTACGAGCGGGACGCCCATGACTGAAACCATGAACCTGATCAGCAAAATCCTGCCCTTGGCCAACGTCGTGCTGGATACCGACTCCGCCAGCAAGAAGCGCGTATTCGAGCGCGCCGGCATCCTGTTCGAAAACCAGTTGCAAATAGCGCGCAGCCAGGTTTACGACAGCCTGTTCGCGCGCGAGAAACTGGGCTCCACCGGGCTCGGGCACGGCGTGGCGATTCCGCATGGCCGGGTCAAGGGGCTGCGCGAAGCGATGGGCGCGTTTTTCAAGACGAACAACCCCATCGCCTTCGATGCGCCGGACGGTCAGCCGGTCAGTCTGATATTCGTCCTGCTGGTGCCCGAGCGCGCAACCGACATGCACCTGCAACTGCTGGGAGAGCTTGCGCAAATGTTCGGCGACAAGGGCTTCCGCGAAAAATTGCAGGCGCTGGACGATCCTGCCGTTATCCATCAATTGTTCGCCCACTGGAAAACATAGGGGCAGGGAGCGGACATGGCGCAGGTCAATATCAGACAGCTATTCGAGGACAAGCAGGAACGCCTCGCGCTCAGGTGGGTGGCTGGCGCGGGCGGTGCGGAAAAAATCCTCGACAGCGAAGAGGTCAACCACTCCGATAGGGGGCTGATCGGCCATCTCAACCTGATCCACCCGAACTGGGTGCAGGTAATCAGTCCCATCGAGATCGAATATCTGCGCAGCCTGTCCCCCGCTGCATTGGCCGAGGCCCTCGCCGGGCTCGAACAGAGCGGCATGTTGTGCCTGATCGTGGCGGGCACGGAAGACATCCTGCGCGAATTGACCGAATTTTCCGACCGGGTGCGCATCCCGCTGTTTTGTTCGCCCCTGCCCAGCGTGCAACTGATGTGGCTGATCCGCCATTACATTGTCAAGGCATTGGCCGAATCCACCTCACGCCATGGCGTGTTCCTGGATGTGCTCGGTGTGGGCGTGCTCATCACCGGCGACAGCGGCGTGGGCAAGAGCGAACTCGCGCTGGAACTCATCACGCGCGGCAACGGCTTGGTGGCGGATGACGTGACCGAACTCTACCGCATCTCGCCCGACACCCTGGAAGGGCGCTGCCCCGAATTGCTGCGCGATTTCCTGGAAGTGCGCGGCCTGGGCATGCTCAACATCCGCACCATGTTCGGCGAAACGGCTGTGCGGCGCAAGAAAAGCCTCAAGCTGATCGTGCACCTGCACCGCCCGATCCGCGGCGACGTGTCGCAGTTTGAGCGGCTGCCGCTGGATGCCAGCCACCAGGAAGTACTGGGCGTGAAAATCAGCACCGTGAGCATCCCGGTGATGGCCGGACGTAACCTGGCCGTGTTGGTGGAGGCCGCCGCGCGCAATTTCGTGCTGCAACAGCGCGGCATAGACACCACCCACGATTTCGTAGAGCGCCATCACCAGCACATGCAGAACCAGTAAATTTGAAGGCCATCTAAGCTACGGATTAACACAGATGAACACGGATATATTGATTAAGGCGGCGGGTCTATCCGTGAATATCCGTGTTCATCCGTGGCTAATCTGCTTTTCTCAGGGTGAATCATGCAGCTATTCCTGATCAGCGGACTCTCCGGCTCCGGCAAGAGCGTCGCCCTCAAGGCGCTGGAAGACAACGGCTATTACTGTGTGGACAACCTGCCCGCCGAGATGCTGCCCATGCTGATGGAAAGCCTGCGCAATTCAGGGCAAGGGCATGTGGCGGTCAGTATAGACGTGCGCAGCGGCAATAGCGTGCAGCAACTGCCCAAGCTGGTCGAGCTGCTCAAGCAACAGGGCGTGGATGTGCACCTGCTGTTCCTCGACGCGCAAACCGACACCCTGGTAAAAAGATTTTCCGAGACCCGCCGCAGGCATCCCCTGAGCGACGACCATCTCACCCTGCCGGAATGCGTGCAGCACGAGCGCGACCTGCTGGCCGAGATCGGCGACATCGGCCACCACATAGATACCAGCGAAATCGGCGCCAACACCCTGCGCGGCTGGGTCAAGGACTTCATCAACCTCGACCGCGCGCGGCTTACCCTGCTGTTCCAGTCGTTCGGCTTCAAGAACGGCCTGCCGCTCGATGCCGATCTCGTGTTCGACGTGCGCTGCCTGCCCAATCCGCACTACGATCCCGCACTGCGCCCGCTCAGCGGGCTGGATGCGCCCGTGATCGAGTTCATCGACCGCCAGGATAATGCGCAAAAAATGTATGCCGACATCCGCAACTTCGTGCAGGGCTGGCTGCCCTGCTTCCTGGCCGACAATCGCAGCTACCTCACCGTGGCCATAGGCTGCACCGGCGGCCAGCATCGTTCCGTATATTTCGCCGAAAAGCTCGCGCGCCATTTCCGGCAGACCCAGCAGCAAGTGCTGGTGCGCCACCGCGAGCTCGGCATCGCGTACTGAAGCCATGCTGCACGCGCACATCAAGCCCGGCGACTTGTTGGCTATATCGGGCGGTGCGCTGTTCACCGTGTGGCTGGCGCTCACCCTGTGGCAAGGAGGCGCGGCCGACAAGGCCATCATCCGCAGCGGCGGAAAAATATTCAGCGAAGTCCCTCTCAACCGCGATCAGGTCATCACCGTGCAGGGCCCCTTGGGCGCCAGCACCATCGCCATCCATAACTTGCAGGCGCGCATCGCCTCCGACCCCAGCCCGCGCCAATATTGCGTGCACCAGGGCTGGCTGAAACAGGCGGGCGAGATCGCCGTGTGCCTGCCCAATCAAGTGAGCCTGGAGTTGACTGGCGGGCAGAAAAAATATGACAGCCTCAGCTACTGAGAATCAGGAGCGGGGAGCGGGGAGCGAGGAGCGGGAAGAAACCGCTGCTCCGCCGCACCACTCAATCCACGATCCTCAATCCCCGATCCTATTAAAAGCCACCGCCGAAGACCATCACCTTGCGCGCATGGCAGCGCTCGCGCTGGGCCTCTCGGTCCTGGAAGCCGCCGTCCCCTCGCCTTTGCCGGGTGTTAAGCCCGGTCTGGCTAACATCGTCACCCTCATCGTGCTCGCGCGCTATGGCTGGCGCGCTGCTGCATGGGTATCGCTGCTGCGCGTGGCGGCGGGCAGCCTGCTCATGGGTAATTTTTTAGCACCCGGATTTTTCCTGAGCCTCTCGGGTGCTTTGTGCAGCCTGCTGGTGCTGGGCCTGGCCATGCACTTGCCGCAGCGCTGGTTCGGCGCGGTCACCCACAGCATCCTCGCCGCCTTCGCCCACATCGCCGGGCAACTGCTGGTGGTCTATCTCTGGCTCATCCCGCATGCGGGCATCGCGTATCTCGTGCCCATCTTCGCGGGCGCGGCACTGGTGTTCGGCACCGTGAACGGATTGATCGCCGCGCATTTCCTGAATAATGAACCGAACCGCCCCCTCTCCCTCGACGGGAGAGGGCTGGGGAGAGGGTGAACTTCATGAAAACCATAACCCTGGCCTTCACCGGCGCCTCCGGCATGCCCTACGGCATGCGCCTGCTCGAATGTCTGCTACAAAGCGGCCAGCACGTGAACCTGGTCTATTCGCAAGCCGCGCAGATCGTCGCCAAGCAGGAACTGGATTTCGTGCTGCCCAACCGCCCGCAGGACGCGGAAAAGGTTCTTTCAGAACGTGTGGGTCAGTTCAGCGGCGAACTGAAAGTGTACGGCATCCAGGACTGGTATGCCCCCATGGCGTCCGGCTCAAACCCCGGCGACGGCATGGTGGTGTGCCCGTGCACCATGGGCACGCTGGGGAAGATTGCGGGCGGCATCAGCGATGACTTGATCGCGCGGGCGGCGGACGTGATGCTCAAGGAGAAGCGCGCGCTGATACTGGTGCCGCGCGAGATGCCGTTCTCGGCCATCCATCTTGAGAATATGCTCAAGCTCTCGCATGCGGGGGCGGTGATCATGCCGCCTAATCCGGGGTTTTATCATCATCCTGAGAGTGTTCAGGATATTGTAGATTTTGTGGTGGCGCGGATATTGGATCATCTGGGGGTGGGGCATCGGTTGATGGAGAGGTGGGGGGAGGGGGAGTAATCATCCCGTTCGCCCTGAGCCCGTCGAAGGGTGAATGACCATCGTCATTCGCAAAACCAAAACCGCCGGGAGTGGCCAGGCAACCTGTAGGTGCGAATTTATTCGCACATCACTTGTATTGCGGGCATGTGCCCAACGAAAAAGAAGTCCCCCCGGTTTGCCGCCCCCTGCGGGGGTACCCTGCGTTGCTCGACTGGTCAGGCGGCTGCGGAACTCGCGCTACGCGCTCAAACAATCCTCGCCGACACCCCCTGACCAGCCTGCGCTACTCGGCGGCGCACGGGGGAAGGAAAAGCAGAAGGTTTGGTGTGCGCTTCGCGCAAAGCTCTTGTATTAGTCGCCAGCGTAGCTGACGCTACGCTGGCGAAAACAACTAACGGCCAGCTAAAATGTTTCTACATGCGATTCTGAAACATCAATTCTGTCTTATAAGCATCCAGCACAAGCTCGTAAGAACCCTCGCTTTTCCCAATCTTCTGAGGATCAAAGCGAAGAGCATCAAGAATGACACGATATTTCCGAACAATTTGCGTCAAATGGTTATCCAAGAATTCATCAGGATCCTGCACCCAAACAATACGGCCATCTGGAGCAGTTTTCATCAACGCCTGCAATCCATATACAAGCGGCATAATGAGGCCCTCTGGATAACTATACTCCACTGATTCATCCGTAAAGTACGATGTTGGTTGCGTCCTCATGTCGGAAGCCATCTTTACTATCGAGATCTTTCCGAATTTCCCTTCATTCTCATTGTACGCATATGGGAAGTCCTTATATATTTTGTCATATAGGGCGGGGAGCCTGCCAGCCAATATCAAAGCACTTCGAATGACTTTGTTGTGAATCTCTCGCGTATATTCTCCGTCCGTTGGTCTGGAAACACGCTCATCACTCATAAGTTCGTCAAACAATTTTGCACACTCGCCCTTGTTTCGGTAAATATTTTGGGGCGGGAAGCTGGGTATATACTCAAGACCCAATATCGACAAAGGTATCCATGTGAGTGCAATTAAATCCCTTGCTTTGATTTGGCCTCCGTCATTCGTTTTCCACTCCACTCGCTCAGCAATTTGCGCAGGCAACGCAGACCGCAAGTCTTCGTAAAACCCTTTTTTGTTTGCTTTTGTCTCAAGTGTCAATTGAACATTGTTGTTACGGGCTGAGCATATAGACAACAGAGAGCTGTTGAAGGCATCCATTATTTCCTCGTCTTCCATGTCAGATGGAACCAATATCTCAATCGGCACCAGAAAGTCCAAGGCGTTCTCAATATAGTCATCATCCTCAGGCTTGATTTTCCGCAACGCATCAATTGCGGCCCGATTTTCCTCCCAGCATTCCTTAAAGTCCGGCCAGCGCTTTATCTTACGCTTGAAAGACTCATCCCCAAGAGCATTAACAAGAATGTGTGTTCCTATAGCTAACGCATTGTGGCCACCATCCAATATGCCCTCAATTTTGGTGTTTTCAAAGTTGAGACGATAACGGTTGCGCTGGAGGCGTTCATAATATGACGCGCCAATCAAAATTCCCTTGGTCTTAAATACAAAAACGTCTGGCGTATCAGCGATACTTTCGAGAATTTCTTCGGTAACAGGGCCTGCTTTTGCAGAACGCGGATTAGCCTCAAGATCTGCAGAATCAAAAAGCTGCAGCAACTCCCGTGCACGCGCGAAACCAATGATGCGCAAAACGGGACCAGCGGCCTGTTCAGCTACTTTTTCAAAACGAACGATTACATTAGATGGATTCATGGTCCAGATCTCCTAAGTTGAGGATCTGGTTCTGGAACGAGGCCATGTACCGAAAGCAAACGGCATAGAACTCGATGTCGCAATCCTGCGACGGATGATCCAGAACCTTTTCCAGGTTCATAAAACGTCACCTCATCCGAGGTAACGTTTTAAATGTACCATCGCATTCTATTTGATGTCAACACCGTGACTCAACAAGGCAGACCAGTTTCTTAGGGTGGGTAAAAGCACAACGTGCCGAATCCACCGTTCAAATTGGTGGATACGCGCTTCGCGCTTTATCCACCCTACAAAACCTTCCCCCTCCCCAGCCCGCACACCCGCAAGGGGTACGCCGTGGTTGTAAGGAGCTAAAGCTCCAACAACACACGCAGCCCGGTGGGAGAGGGAGCCAAACCCTCACCCCCTCCTCAATTTAACAAAATCCCCCGGCTCCCAAGACCTCATCGCAAACAGCAGCCCCGTGCCATACCGTTTGCTCAATGGCGCGGTGAGGCTTTCTTCGTGCAGTTCGGCGAATCTCTTGCGCAGTTTTTGCAGTTCTTCCTGTATCTGGGCCACTGCCTGTTCGGTGAGCATGCCGTTGACGAAGGCCATGGTTTCCAATTCGTGGGCGAAGTCGTCGTTGAGGAAATCCGGCATGCCGCGGTTGTTGAAATACTGTTTGATGGGGCCATGGGGCAGCCAGTCGAAATCGCGCTCGACGTTGAGGCGGATGCGGTTGCCGGGCAGCAGGTCGATGATGCGTAGCTTGTCGAGGCGCAGCAGGTATTTGATGCATTCCGCCTGGTCGATGCGGTAATACTTTACGATGTCCGCCATTTCCCAGTGGTTTAACGCGCAGACGGTGATGATCAGCAGCTTGTGGTCGGAGACGACTTCGCGTTCCTGTATTTCGGTGAGGGTGGAGAGGCGCGGCTGCCCGGTTTGCGCTTCTTTCGATATTTCCGCCAGGGTGTAGCCCAGCAGGTTGGCCACCTGCACCAGGCGGTCAACGGTAAAGCGCCCGGAGGCGAACAGCCGTTTCACGCTGGGCTCGGATAGCTTGAGCGCCAGGGCGACGTCGCGGTAGGTCTTGCCCTGGCTTTTCAGGTGCTTCTTGATGGTGGAGATCAGTTGGGTCGCTTCGCTCATGCTGTAAGTATCGTATTTCGATACTTGCTAGTCTATAAAATGGCTCTCCAGCAGTCAAATGTTTCATTTTTCGCTTCCTTTGATTAATCTGACCCCTGTTTTCTACGGAAGCCCATTTGGGGGCAAATTTTTGGAGGGATAGCAATGAACAATAAAGAAAGAATGCTGCTGGGCGGAGTAGTCGCTTTTATGTGTGTTGTCACTTTGCGGCCTGCCTGCGCAGCAGATCGCCCTGACGAGGCGGCGCGGGTGCCACTCGGCAAGGCTGTGGTAGTCGGCGGGGATATTCGCCTTGAATACACCGAGGGCGCACACAATGCCGGGAGTGAGGAGTTGTACTGCAATTACCTTTCGTCCGCGGATCATTCGGGTGACAAGACTTTCCGGTTTGCGGACGGCAACACGGTTGTATTCTCGGCTGCGGGTAAGCACGGCACTCAGTTTGTGGCGGCGGACGGAGCCAAGACCCAAATTGAAGACGGGGAACGGGTTCAGCGGAAAACATGGTGGTGCCAGGAAGATGGGGTGGTTCTCTTCCGGGCTGTACTGGCTTCCGGCGGCAATCTGAGCGGCGTGAAGGTGGAGTGGTTTGACAGCAGGGGAGCGCGCAGGACCGAGACGCAGTTGAACCTTCCCCCGACGGGCGAAAAGGTCACTTGGTCTTATGAGAGCGTCAGGCCGGTTGACGATTGTCTGGGGCTGACCTTTCGGGTGCAGGAAGGAAAATCCGCCGGTTCCGCCAAATTGGTCGAATACAAACTCTGTCCTACGGGGATATGAAATGATGCCTATACTCGATGCATATATGCCGTCTGCGATGGCCTTTGCCGTACAAACCCTGACGAGGCAAGCCGCTGCTCCCGCAAATCTGCGTGATCTCGGCAGGCAGCTCAAGGTCGGCGATGCAGTGTTCATCCGCATTCCATTGCTGCCGTTCCGGAAGGTGGCGGATACCACGGGGAGCTGGACGAACCATGTCGGGATCGTGGTCGATATATCGGGCGGCGAGCCGGTGATCGCCGAAAGCAGGGTGCCCTTTTCCGGGACGGCCTCCTGGTCGCGTTTTGTCGGGCGGTCTGCCGGGGGCAGGGTGGCGCTGGCAAGGTTGAAGGTTGATCTGAACGATGCCGAACGCGAGCATCTGCAGCAGGCCGCCAGCAAGCGCTACGGTATTTTGTACGATACGGGCTTTAACCTGTATTCGCGCAGGCAATTCTGTTCGCGGTTCGTGCGCGAAGTGCTGTATGAGGCAACGGGCACCAAGCTCGGCGAGGTTGAGAGTTTTTCCACCTTGCTGGCGCGCAATCCGAATGCCGACCAAAGATTCTGGCGGGTGTGGTACTTTGGCGCCATTCCCTGGAAGCGCGAGACGGTGACTCCGGCGAGCTTGTTAATGGATGAAAAGTTGGTGGTCTATTTTGACGGAAATGCGGGCTAACCGACGTCATTCCCGCGAAAGCGGGAATCCAGTCAGAATACAATTCCGGCGAAGCCGGCAAGGCAATAATGTCTGCTACGCAGGTAATTCGATTGCTGGATTCCCGCTTTCGCGGGAATGACGCGGTGTGTCTCACAAGTTATTATTACGCATAAGCTGACCGACAGCATTATGCGAATTTTAATAAAGTAATTTGCGGGGAGAATAAATTTGAAAGGTGTCATCCGGGCCATCTTGAAAGTGGCGCTGAAGGTATTGTTTCGCGTGCGTGTCACGGGGTTGGACAAGAACCTGGATGCGCGCCGCCTGCTGATCATCGCCAACCACGAGTCGTTTATCGACGGCCTGCTGATCGGGCTGTTCCTGCCCTACGACCCGGTGTTCGTGGTCTATACCGGGGTGACGCGCTTCTGGTTTTTCCGCCAGGTGCTGAAGCTGGCCGATTACCTCACCGTTGACCCGGCCAATCCGCTGGCGATCAAGAAGGTGCTCAAGCTGGTCGAATCCGGCAGGCCGGTGGTGATCTTCCCGGAGGGCAGGATCACGGTGACCGGGTCGCTGATGAAAGTTTACGACGGCCCCGCCTTCGTCGCCGCCAAGACCGGCGCAACCATACTGCCGGTCAGGCTGGATGGCCCGGCACGCTCCTATTTCAGCCGCATCTCCGGCAAGTATCCGCGCCGCCTGTTCCCGCGCGTGACGATCTCGGTTTTGTCCACCACCGCCATTGCCATGCCGGAAGGAGCAAACACCAAGCAGCGCAGGCGCAAGGCCGGCGAGGCCATGCGCCGCCTGATGCAGAAAATGCTGTTCGAGTCGCGACCGAAGCAGACGCTGTATTCGGGCTTGCTGGATGTCATGGGCGTATACGGGCGCAAGCGGCGGGTGGTGGAGGACGTGAAGCAGGTCGAATATTCCTACGGCGACCTGCTCAAGATGACGCTGGCGCTGGGGCGCATGGTCGCAAAGGAAAGCGCGCCGGGGGAATGCGTGGGTATCCTGATGCCCAATTTGGCCGCGACGGTTTGCATGATGATAGGCGCGGGCGCGCAGGGCCGCATTCCCGCCATGTTGAATTACAAGTCGGGCCCGGGCGGGATGCAGGATGCCTGCACCGCCGCGAACATCCGCACGGTATTTGCCTCGCGCGCTTTTATCGAGCAGGCGAAACTGGAATCGGATGTGGCGGCGTTGCAGGGGCTCAACATCCTGTATGTGGAAGACTTGCGCGAGACCATGGGGGCGGGCGACAAGCTATGGGTGTTGTACGGCATGCTTTTCCCGCGCCTGATGGAAAAGAATAACGATCCTGCCGCGACTGCCGTGGTGCTGTTCACTTCCGGGTCGGAGGGCAAGCCCAAGGGCGTGGTGCTGTCGCACCGCGCGCTGCTCTCCAATATCGCGCAGTTACGCGCAGTCATCGATTTCTCTTCCGAAGACAAGGTGCTCAATGCGCTGCCGATCTTCCATTCCTTCGGCCTCACGGGCGGTGCCTTGCTTCCGGTCTTGACGGGAATGAACCTGTTTCTGTATCCCAGCCCGCTGCACTACCGCGTGATTCCGGAAATCGCCTATGACCGGAGCTGCAGCATATTGTTCGGCACCGGCACCTTCCTCGCCAACTATGCCAAGTTCGCCCACCCCTACGACTTCTACCGCTTGCGCTATGTGGTCGCGGGCGCGGAGAAACTTGCCGAGCCCGTGCGCCATCTGTGGTTCGAGAAATTCGGCATCCGCATCCTGGAAGCCTACGGTGCGACCGAAACGGCGCCGGGCATTGCGATCAATACGCCCATGGCCTACCGCAGCGGCAGCGTGGGGCAGTTGCTGCCGGGCATGGAATCCAGGCTGGTTCCCGTGCCCGGCATAGAAAACGGCGCGATGCTGCACGTGCGCGGCCCCAACGTGATGTCCGGCTATTACCGCTTTGAAGCGCCGGGCGTCCTGCAGCCGCCCGCTTCGGAAGCGGGCGATGGATGGTATGAAACCGGGGATGTGGTCTCGATCGACGATGACGGCTTTATTTCCATCGTGGGGCGCGTCAAGCGGTTTGCCAAGATCGCAGGCGAGATGGTTTCGCTGGAAGTGGTGGAAAAAATCGCGGTGCAGGCATCGCCCGCCGCCATGCATGGCGCGACTGCCCAGCCCGACGGCGCGCGCGGCGAGGCGCTGGTGCTGTTCACCACCGATGCCGGGCTGGCGCGCGATGCCCTGATGGATGCCGCCAGAAAACTCGGCATCCCGGAAATCGCCGTGCCGCGCAAAATCCGGCAGATCGAATCCTTGCCATTGCTGGGTACCGGGAAAACCGATTATGTGGCCTTGAAGCGTCTCGCGGAGGCGGGTTGATGGAAAAGCACAATACTCTGGACCTGCCGCTGCTGTCTCCGGGCATGATGGCGGTGTTGACGGCCCAGTTTCTGTCCGCGCTGGCCGACAATGCCGCGCTGATCACGGCGATTGCGATCGTAAAATTGCATGGGGTGGGCGAACTGGTGCCGATGCTGCAGGACGCTTTTGTCGTGCCGTTCATCCTGGCGGCGCCCTTTGTCGGGCAGCTTGCCGACGCTTTCCCCAAAGGGCGGGTGATGCTTGTTTCCAACCTGGTCAAGCTGTGCGGCGCGGTGGCCATGGCGCTGGGCGCCCACCCGCTTGCAGCTTACTGCCTGATCGGGGTCGGCGCCGCGATGTATTCGCCCGCGAAATACGGCATCCTCGCGCAGATGTTCAGGCAGGACTTGCTGGTGCGCGCCAACGGAATGATGGAAGGCTCGACCATCGTCGCCGTGCTGACCGGCGCGTTGTTGGGCGGTTGGCTGGCAGACCATTCGCTGACTTGGGCTTATGCAGGTGTAATGGCCTGCTTTGGGCTGGCGGCAGTCGCCAACCTGTTCATCCCCCACCTGACTGCGGAGAACCCGGGTGCAGCATTCCACCCGTGGACGCTGGCCCTGAAATTCTGGGCATCGCTTCAGCTATTGTTCAAGAACTCCGATGCGCGCTTTACTCTGCTCGGCACCAGCATATTTTGGGGCAGCGGCGCCACCTTGCGCATGATGCTGTTCGCCTGGGTTCCGGCCGCACTGATGATCACCGACAACCAGACTCCCGCGAACCTGATGGGCGCGGTTGCCGTCGGTATCGCGCTTGGCGCGGGTGCGGCGGGGATGTGGGTCTCTCTCGCCAGCGTCAACCGTGCCCTGATTGGCGGTCTGTTGCTGGGGCCGGTCGTCCTGGCGCTCGGCTTCGTACACAGCCTCACTTCCGCAGCGGTGCTGATGGTCGCCATCGGTGCGTGCGGCGGCTTTTTTGTCGTTCCGCTCAACGCCCTGCTGCAAGAGCGCGGACACAAGACCATAGGCGCGGGCAATGCACTGGCCGTGCAGAACTTTGCCGAGAATGCCTCGATGCTGTTTTTCGTGAGCCTGTACGGAGCAGCGATCAAGGCGGACATTCCGGTCATCACGGCCAGTATCGGTTTCGGGTTGATCCTGCTCGTGTCTATCTGGATTTTGGCTGCACTTAGGATGCGGCGCCAATAATCGATATGCCAACTTCCCTGGCTCAAACTTTGACCGATTTTTGGTATCGCTCGTTAGCCCGCTTTTTGGTGTTCCTTTATTATCATCGCGTGACAGTGATTAACTCGCGGGTCTTGCCCAGTAATGGCCCCGTGCTGTTTGTCGCGCTGCACAGGAACGGTGCTGTGGATGGCTATATTTATAAATCTGTCATTCCGCGGGCAAGCTTCCTGATTTCAAGTCAATTGCGCCGCAACTTTTTTGGCCGGATTTTTTTCAGCGGTCTGGAGGTTACGCGCAGCAAGGATCGCACTGCGGCAGGCACGCAGCATGCGGGCGAGAGCAAGGCAGTGCTTCATGCTTGCGTTCAGTATGTGCGGCAGGGCGAGGCTTTGGTCATCATGCCGGAAGGTTCCAGCGACCTTGGACATCGTCATCTTTCTTTTCATACGGGAGCCGCCCGTATCCTGGCGCAACTGCTGGAAAATCCGGAACTGCCTTTGCAGGTCATTCCGCTCGGAATTCATTATGAGCGCGCCTGGGCATGGCAAAGCGATGTCGAGGTCGTTGTCGGAGACCCGATCAGCACTGAATTACCCGCAGAGACCTCCGCGGAAATGCGTGCCGGTATTTTGCACAAACGCATCACTAGCGCACTTGAATCGCTTGCCGTGCAAGCTGAAAACGCCGATGCTTTCTGCACACGCGAACGCATCGCCTACGCTGCGACGCTGGGCAGCAAACGCAGCTATTTTGCTGCAATGAAAGCCCTGGAACAGGGCATTCCTGAAATTGATGCCTTGTTTACGAAACTGGAGAAGTGTCTGACCGGCGCTTCAGATGGAAGCCGTTTGTGGCAGCACCAGGGAATCCCGCTTATGCCGGTGAGATTTGCCTGGGCGTATCTGTTCGCCTGGCTCGTCGTGTTCCCGCTGGCTGGTCTTGCCTGCTTGTTCAATGCGCCCCCGATGTTCTGCGCATGGTGGTGCGGGAAGCGTTTTAGCGATGGCAGTAATACCATAGCGCTTTGGCGGTTGCTCACCGTATTTCCGTGTCTGCTACTTTGGGTGGTGGTGTTGCTTGGTGCGGCTTTGTTGTTTAATGCCCTGCCGCTCTGGTTTGCTTATGCTGTCATCAGCTTGCTCGGCCTGAAATCTGTCAGGCGCGCCCAAAAACTCACCATCGGTTTGCGCAATTGGGCTCTTGCGCCATCGCTGCGCGGACAGTTGTTGTGTTGGCGAGAGTCGCTGGAAGTCCTCATGCGAGGAATGAATGTCTGAAATCGCCAGATCGCGGCCTGCTTTCTATGCACACGAGTTTTTCTTCGGGGGCTACCTGCTCATCACCTTCCTGAGGCTGGTGTTGACGCAGGGAATGTTCGGGATGGATGCGCTCATTTATGGCATAGGGCTTGTTTGTGCATGGGCGCTGCGCTGGTACGATCAACAAGCCAATACCGCTGCATCGCTACGCTGGCGGCTGCTGTTCTACCCGGTTGCCATGTGTGTGTATTTCCAGCAAATGCGCACAGCCATCCCGGCAATAGCACCCGAAAAATATGATGCAGTATTGCGCAGTGTGGATAGTGCCTTGATTGGAGACACTCCTTCCGTTCTATGGCAAAACCTTGCCAGCCCCTCACTGACCGAGCTGATGAGCTTTTGTTATTTGCTCTTTTTTCCATACCTTTTGCTGGGCGTGACGGTGCATTTCATTGGCCCCGTCTGGAGATGCACATCCTTTGTCGCGGGATTGTTCTCGCTCTATGGGATCGGCTTCCTGGGCTATACCCTGGTTCCAGCAGCCGGGCCCTATCTGGCTTTCAGCGATGCATTCAACACCCCCCTCAGCGCCGGTCCTCTGGCCGCCTGGAACGCTGCGCTGGTACACATGGGCTCTACCGGCGTGGATGTATTCCCCAGTTTGCATGTGGCCGTTTCACTGTTCATTCTTGGTTTTGATTTCCAGCACAACAAGCGCCGCTTCTGGATATTTCTCGTGCCATGCATGGGACTGTGCTGCTCAACCTTGTATCTTCGTTATCACTACCTGGCGGATGTTCTTTGCGGCGTCCTGCTGGCAGGTTGTGCACTGTGGATCGCAAATCGTTACAACTCCTCCAAGGAGAATACAGCATGGAATTAACGCTTTCTTTCTCCGATCCAGCCGCCTGTCACCATGACAAGTCCGGCGGAAAGGGGGCTAATCTGGCACTGCTCACACAAAAGAGCTTTCCTGTGCCAACAGGGTTTGTCGTCACTGCCACAGCCTATCGGGAATTCATTAAGGGGGCGAAAAATCTTCGTTCCAGAATTGAAGCCTTCAATCTCGGCGATGCGGCGGAACTGCAGGCCCAGGCTTCGCAGTTGCGCGCTGAACTGGAGAAAATTCCCCTGCCCATTGCGCTGGTGGAATCCATCAAGCAGCGTCTTGAGTCGTTCCCGGAGGGGGGCGCATTTTCTGTCCGCTCATCTTCAACATTCGAAGACCTCGCCAGCGCTGCATTTGCCGGGCAGCACGATACTTTCCTCAATGTTCACGGCACGGACGCCATTCTTGATCGAATCCGCGCTTGTTTCGCTTCACTTTGGCAAGACCGGGCTGTCGCCTATAGGGATCAATTGGGTTTCGATCAACATCAGGCCACCATGGCAATAGTCGTGCAGACCATGATCCCATCCGATGTGTCCGGGGTCGGTTTCACCATTAATCCGATCAATGGCGCGATAGACGAAATGCTGATTAATGCAAATTTCGGGCTTGGAGAATCCGTGGTGAGTGGCGAGGGCGCGATTGACCAGTTTGTTTTGGCGCGCGACGGAGGCTTGCGCAGCAGCGTGATTGGCGAAAAATCCCTGCGTATCATCAATTCTGCGCTCGGAACGGTCGAGGTGAACGTGGATCGCCAGGCTGCAAACCGGGAAAGCATGGACATCAAACAGCTGGCGGAACTGGCCGGCCTGATGCGCCGCGTGGAAGATTCATACCAGTTTCCGCAGGACATCGAATGGGCGATGCATGACGGCAAATTATGGCTGCTGCAGTCGCGCCCGGTCACCGCCATACCTGCACGCTGGACGCGCGATGAATCGGCTGAACGCTTTCCCAATGTCATTACTCCGCTGGCGTGGGAAATGGTCGAGGAGGGATTTCATCGTTCGCTCAATCACTCATTTGCGTTGATGGGCTATCCGGCTTTTTCCGGAAAGTGGTTTTGCATGCTGGATCACTATATTTATGGCAACCAGAATGCTGTTGAAATTTATGGCCGGCGCGAGCCTTTTTCCATCAAGAACCTTGATGAGCTTGAAGCGGTCATCCCGCATCTTCGTGACAATTACGCCTGGGTGCAAGATCTTCCTTTGGAGTGGTCGCGAGATCTTGATTACTACTTGTTGAGCCTCGGGGAGCTCAATGCGGAGGACTTGCGCAACAAGACTCTGCATGAAGCGTGGGCGTTCGTGCAGCGTGTAAACAAGCTTGGGGCAGATTATTTCTTGCCGAATATCGCCATTTCCATTACGCAACGCACCCTCTGCAGCTTACTGCATGGATTGTTGCGCATGCTCACAGGCAATCCGCAAGAAGCGGCTGCATTATTCGATACCCTGATTGCCCATACCGAAACCAAGACCGGAATTGTCAATAAAGAACTCGCTAGTATGGCCGTGGAAATACGTAAATCACCCGCCTTGTCGGCGGCTATTTCGTCCCATGACTCGAAGAAGTTGATCGCAAATGGAATGCTCGCTGAGTTCAGCATATTTTTCCCCCGCTTCAATAAATTTTTGCGGGACCATGGGCATCGCGAGGTGGATTTCGATCCTTACCAGCCTACCTGGATAGAATCGCCATGGCTGGTTCTCGACAACTTGCGCTTGATGGCCGCAAAACCTGAGTTACAGGATCAACGCATTCGCGAGCGCGAGATCAAGCTAAAAATGCAGGCGGCTGAACTGGCACTATACAGCCGTATCCCGCAACGCCTGCATTACTTTTTTCATGAAATATTACGGTTGGTGCGCGCCTACACCGCGCTGGACGATGTGGAGCACTACCATACTACGCGCCTCACCCTGCCCTTGCGCAAGGGACTGCGGCGAGTGGGCGAGCATCTAAAATCCCGTGGAATCGTGTCCGAACCCATGGATGTATTTTTCGCTCATTATCGCCCATTGGAAGAGGCCATCATGCGCGATGATCCCGCATCGTGGGCGGTCTTGTCGAAATCCATACAGGCTGAAAAAGCTGCTTATTTAGAACATCAAGCCACGCAGCCAGTCTGGAATTGGAGCGCCAGCCCAATGGCTGATACGGCAGGCGAAAAAGGTTCGGAAAATGTGTTAACCGGTCTGGCGGGCAGCGCCGGGGTTGCCGAGGGTATCATCTACGTTGTTCGCTCACCCGATGACTTCGCCAATTTCCCGCAAGGTGCCATTCTCGTTGCACGCACCACGAATCCGTCATGGACCCCTTTGTTCTACAATGCATGTGCGGTGATAACCGAAAGCGGGGGGCCCCTTTCTCATGGAGCGGTCACCGCGCGGGAAATTCAAATCCCGGCGGTAATGAGTATACACAATGCGTTGACCAAGTTATGCAATGGACAACATGTGCGCGTGGATGGCCTGAACGGAACAGTAACGATATTGCCGCAATGAATGCGATTGGCGGCAACTGGTGTTTCGGCGGGTGATCGTTGGTCATTCAGCCGATGCCCGGAAAACGAACCTTCGAAATTTTCGTGCATCAGTTCGTTCTGATCCAAAAACCAGCGCACGGATTGAGCCCGAAGAGGAGAGATCATGAATTTCAGCCAGCAACGGCGAAAATTTCTCGGCAGCCTTGGGGGCGCGGCTGTTGCCGGCGCGTGGACCGGCTTTGTCCTGGCCGAAGCGCCCGGCGGCAATGTGGCCTATTTGCGTCCCGGCGACGACGGGTATGGCGAACATACTTACTTGTTCAATAAAGGCATCGTGAAGCGCCCTGCGTTGGTGGCGGTGTGCCTGAACGAACAAGGCGTGCAGCAGGCGGTGGTCAGGGCCAGAAGCGAAGGCTTGCCCGTTGCAATCAAGAGTGGAGGCCACAGCTTTGAGGGGTTCTCTATCAACGACGGCGGCTTTGTGATCGATGTGTCGTTGATGGCCTCGCAGCAATTGCACGCGGACGACCGCTATGTGGCCGACCCGGCATGTCGCCTGATGCAGGCGTATGAGTATCTGGTTCCGCGCGGCAGACTTCTGTCAGCCGGTTCCTGCGCCATGGTGGGTCTGGCCGGACTGACGCTGGGCGGCGGCTACGGCATCTTTTCACGCGAACACGGGCTGGCTTGCGATGCGCTACGCAGTTTACACATTGTGGATGGGCGCGGCGAGCTGCATGAGGTCAGCGAGGGCTCCGAATTGTTTCGCGCCTGCCGGGGCGGCGGCAACGGCAATTTCGGCGTGGTGACGCAATTGCAGTTCGACACCGTCACGGCGCCCGGCCAATTGTGGCGGCATCTCTTCAAAGTGCAGGACATCAGTGCCAAACGGGCAAATGAATGCGCAAAGCAGTGGTTCGAGATTGCCCGGCAATTGCCGAATACCGCATTCTCCGCTTTCGTGCTTAACCACAAGACATTGACCATTCTGGTGACCAATAGCGCCCCCGAAATTTCGCCCGGACTGGGGAGTTCATTGGAGAGGCTGGAAAAGATCACCGACAAGCGCTACCCGGACCTCAAGGAAGAATTGCTGCGCGGCATACGCCGTTACTACGGCAAGCTGGCCCCGCTCTACTTCAAGAATGCCTCCGCTGGATTTTATGGCGGGTATGAAAACATAGCCGCAGTTGCGCCGGACTTGTTTGAACAAGTTGTTACCACGCCCGGGCTGCTGTACCAGATCAATACCATGGGCGGCGCGATTGCCGAGCGGGACGATGGCACTCGCACGTCCTATGTGCACCGCCGCGCAAATTTTCTTTCCGAAATCCAGAGCTACTGGGAGAAGCCGTCGGACGAAAGCAGGCTGCGCCAGGCGGTGGCAACCTTCGAAGCACGGCTGCGCGACAATGGCATCCATGACCACTATTGCAATTACCCGGATCTCGCCTACCAGGACTGGCCCACGGCGTATTACGGCGAGGCGGGGTACGATCGCCTGCGCAAAGTGAAAGCGCAATATGACCCGGACAACATTTTCCGCCACGCGCAGAGCGTGCGCGCCTGACAACAGTTGAGCAGTTGACGCTTGTCAATGGCCTCCGCCACGGGCAGCTATGAACGGCGGTTTGGCCCACCACACCAGGGTAATCAGCGACAGCATCAGTGCAGCGGCAATGATCTGGATATGGTCGGTAGCGAGTGTGTATGACTGGACGTTGATCATTTGCTCCAGGTAGGCATAGGCCGCATCGTCCGGCATGCCAAGCTCGCGCAGACGGTCCAGGTATTCGCGCAGGGCCGGATTGTAGGCGTGGATGTTTTCCATCAGCACGGCGTGTGATTCGGCTGCATGGCTGGTCCATAGCCAAGTGGCGATGGCGGTGCCGAAGCTGGCGCCCAGGTTACGCATGAAGTTGGTCAGGCCGGAGGCGGCTGCCACTTTGTCCGGCGGCAGGCCGGACAAACTGATGGTGACCAGCGGCAGGAAGAAGCAGCTTATGCCGACCCCCATGAATAAGCGGGTTAGCGCTACCGTCCAATAGTCCACATCCGGCGTGAAGTGCGCGCCCCAGTACCCGACCAGGGCGAAGACAATGAATCCGAACGTGGTGATGGCGCGCGCGTCCACGCGGGCGATGTTGGCCCCGATGATAGGCCCCAGCACGAAGGCCAGCACGCCCGCGAAGGCCACGGTCTTGCCTGCCCAGAACGAGGTGTAGCCCTGCCAGGTTTGCAGCCAGAGCGGGATGATGACCACCACCGCGAAGAATGCCATTGCTCCGAACAGCAGGCACACCGCCCCGACCAGGAAATTTCGCCCCGTGAACAGCCGCAAATCAACCAGCGGGGCGGGCTCACCCCATTCCCACACGAGGAACATCAGCAGTGCGAACGTGGCCAATATGGCCAGGATGAGGATGATGTTGGAATTGAACCAATCCAGTTCATTGCCCTTGTCCAGGAGTATCTGCAGCGAACCGATGCCGATGATCAGAAGAAGCAATCCGGTAATATCAATTTTCTGCCGGCGTTTTTCCGGCTGGATCACGTCGCGGCCCGCCAGAAGAACTGAAACGGAAATGGCGACCAGCAGGCCTACAGGCAAATTGACGAGGAAGATCCAGTGCCAGGTGGCGTTATCAGTCAGCCAGCCGCCCGATAGCGGCCCGGCAATCGGCGCGATAACCGTGGTCATTGCCCAGATGCCCAGCGCCAGTCCGCGCTGGTGCGGCGGGAAGATGGTGGTCAGCAGCGTTTGCGACAAGGGAATCATGGATGCGCCGAACACGCCTTGCATCACTCTGGAGGCGAGCAGCATCGGAAACGTGACCGACATCGCGCAAAACAGGGACGCGAGAGTGAACAGCAGCGTAGCGGCGACAAACATGCGCACTTCGCCAAAGCGGCCGGCGAGGAAACCGGCTAGCGGCAGCATGATGGCCTCGGCCACCGAGTAGGACGTGATGATCCATGTCGCCTGCGTCGGCGTAACCGCAAAAGCGCCAGCCATGGTGGGGACGGCGACGTTGACGATGGTCAGGTCGAGCACGTTCATGAACGAGCCCAACCCGAGCATCAGCGTCGCAGCCGCGAGTTTCGTGCCGCTCAAGGGAGGTGGCCGCACAACGTTCATTTGGAGCCACCCGGCCGCCTTCGTCCCAGGTTGTCGGCAATGATTTGCGCGACCAGCGCATCCGCGGAACTGATGTCCTGCGCGTAAGCCGAAGTGGCTGATATGTACGCGGTGTTTGGCAGCAGGGTCAGCGCCGCGCCGCTGCGGTCATGCGTGTCTATGGTGGCATACATGGAGAGGCCGATGCGAAGCGGATGTTCCTGAAGCTCTTTGGGGTCCAGCGCAATGCGCACCGGCACGCGCTGTACGATCTTCACCCAGTTGCCGGTGGCATTTTGGGGAGGGAGCAACGCAAAAGCCGAGCCGGTGCCCGGCGCCAGACCCAGCACCCGTCCGTGGAAAACCACGCTGCCGCCGTAAAAATCGGAAGTGAGCTCGGCTGGCTGGTCGATGCGCACATCGGGAAGCTCCGTCTCCTTGAAATTGGCATCCACCCATACCGTATCGAGCGGCACCAGCGACATCAACGCGTCCCCCGGCTTGACCCGCTCGCCGACCTGCACGGCGCGCCTGGCCACCTGCCCGCTGGTGGGTGCCAGCACCCGTGTGCGCTCCAGGGCGAGCTTGGCTTCGCGCACGCGCGTGGCTGCGGCAAGCACGTCCGGGTGATCCTCCAGCGAGGTGTGGTCCACCAGGGCGCTGGAGACTGCGGCCTGGTCCAGGGTTTCATCGACTGTTGCCCTGCTGCCTTGCACCGCGCTCAATGCCGCATCGCGCTGTGCGAGCGCCGCATCGCGTACCGTTTGTGCGATCTGCAAAGTCTCGGCAGACACAAAATGCTGTTTGACCAATTCCTCGCGGCGCCTGAACTCCGAGTCGGCTTGCGCCAATGCCGCCTCGTTTTTCGCCAGTTCGGCCTGTGCCATTGCCAGGTCTGCGCGACGGCGCGCAATCAAGGGCAGGTTGCCCCGGCTGGTTGCATACAGGCCGCGCACCTCGCGCACAGCTTTTGCCAGGGATGCTTCGGCGGAATTCAAAGTGAGGCGTGCATCGGCATCATCCAGTTGCACCAGCAACTGCCCCTCAATTGCGGCCTGCGTAGTGTCTGCGTAAATGGTGACTACGGTACCGCTGGTCAGCGGGGTGACCGCCACGATATTGCCGCCCACATAGGCGTTATCGGTGGTGGTGCGCCACTGCCCAAGCAGAAACCACCAGGCAAAAACGCCCAGCAGGCCCGCCAGCAGCACTCCGGCAATGGACAGCAGAATGAGGCGCCGCTTGCGCGGCGGGGGCGAAGCCGCTGTGCTGGTCTCATCGCTCATAATGATTCAACAAGAGCCTGAGTGCTGGTTTTGCCGCTGATCCCGGCATGCTGGCCCGGGGCCTTGCATCTGGGGAATTTCCGGACAGGCAAACGACCCAGGCGTGGCGGCCCGGCTGCCGCCGCGCATATCATTATCCGCTGTGATTTTCAGCCGTTCAATACTTGGAATCCGGTAATTTAATTCCGGTATTCCATTGCGATGGAACCAGCTCCGTATGTTTTGCACTAATTCTTCCTGCAAAGGTAGCGCTCAATGGCTGCACGGTGTCAATAGCGAACCCTGAATTTCCAATTGTATTGTTTTCCCAGTCGCCCTAAACTGTTCTTGTCTGCCTGTCCTGTTGCAGATATGGACGGGCAATTTTGTGGAATCGCCTAAACTGTACGTCAAAGGAGTGTCAAATGAGAACGCAAAATAAAGCAGTCTGGATAGTGCTTTTGGCGACAGCCATGTTCACTGCCCACATCGGCAGCCAGGCTGAGGGGCTGGGCACTAACAAGGACTTGCAGAGTGTCGAGTCGGCTTATCCCATACAGTCATCAGCTGAAGGAATCGGGCTGGATCAACAGGAGGCGGTGGCCAAGGCCGCCGAATTCATCAAGCAGGGCAATCTTACCGAAGCAGACAGCATCCTCGACGGCGTACTGAGACATTTCGCCGGACTGATGAGAGACCGCGACAAAACGTATGTCAGCTTTCGGGATTCCAAGGATTATGAGCAGTTTTTGAATGAACTCCAGGCCAAGCAAGGAAAACAGGCTCGCGCCAAGGTCACAAGGGTGCATGATTCCTTTACGCAGGCTCTTCAACTGAAGGCATTCATAGCATCGTCGAGAGAACAGTGGGATCAGGCCATTAGTTATTTGGACAGGAAAATTTCGTATGCGCCTTATGAAGCACAGCCGTACCTTGAAAAGGGATACTCCCTGACCGCCCAAGGGAAGCCGCAAGAGGGTTTTGAGTCGTACCAGAAAGCATATGCGCTCGCCGTGGCACACAACGCCGCCTTGCAGGAAAAGGCCGCTGCGCTCCGCGGGATGGGAAGCGCGCTGATCGAGCTTGGCAAGCTGGACGAGGCGGAAGATTCATTCAACAAATCGCTGGAGATCGAGCCCGGAAATCGGGTCGCCCTGAGCGAACTTGAATATATCAAGAAGGTGAGATCACAGGGACGCTAGGCAGGGTTTTCATGCGCCGGACTGCGTGGTTTGTTGGGCTTTAGTCCCTTATAAGCACGGCGCGCCCTTTACGGGTTCAACCCCGGCGGTTTTTCCTGAGTACACCTGGATGCAGTGTACGCATCCTGCCCGTTACGCCCCCGCCGCATCCTCATGCTGAACCGGCGGCTTGCGCTCCACCAGCAGAGAATGCAGCCTGCGGCTGTCGGAGCGCAGGACGGTGAATACCAGGTCGCCGACGACGATGTGTTCGCCGCGCTTGGGCAGGCGTCCTGCCGCCTTGAGCACCAAGCCCCCCACGGTGTCGTAGTCCTCGTCGCCGAAGGTGGTGCCCACGGCTTCGTTGAAATTCTCGATTTCCGTGGCGGCCTTGACGCGCCAATGACCTTTGCCGTCCATGATGATGTTGTCTTCGGCCTCGTCGAAATCGTATTCGTCCTCGATCTCGCCGACGATCTGTTCCAGCACGTCCTCGATGGTGACCATGCCGCACACGCCGCCATATTCATCCACCACCAAAGCGATATGGTTGCGGTTGCCGCGAAAATCGCGCAGCAGGACGTTCAGCCGCTTGGTCTCGGGCACGAAAATCGCCGGGCGCAGCATGTCGCGCACGTCGAATTCCTCGCCCGCGTAATAGCGCAGCAAGTCCTTCGCCAGCAGGATGCCGATGATGTTGTCCTTGTCGCCGTCAATCACCGGAAACCGCGAGTGCGCGGTTTCGATGACGAAAGGGATGAATTTTTCGGGCGCCTCGCTGATGTCTATCACGTCCATCTGGGCGCGCGGAATCATGATTTCGCGCACCTGGCGTTCGGAAACCTGGATTACGCCTTCCATCATGGAAAGCGCATCGGCATCGAGCAGGTTGCGCTCGTAGGCCGAATGCAGCAGTTCGACCAGTTGCTCCCGGTCGCCCGGTTCGCGCAGCAGAAGCGCAGAAAGGCGCTCCATCAGGCCGGGTTTGTCACTTTGGGGTACGTCCATATCCTATCGGGAATTTACGGCATAGGGGTCAGCATAACCTAATTTTGCCATTATTGCAGTTTCAAGATTTTCCATCGCGCTTGCGGCCTGTTCATCGTCATGCTCGTAGCCTTGCAAATGCAGGACGGCGTGGATCACGAGGTGCGCATAATGGGCCGCCAGTTCCTTGCGCTGCTCCAATGCCTCGCGCGCCACCACGGGAGCGCACAGCACCACGTCGCCCATGAGCGGCAGCTCGTTGTCATATACAAAGGTCAGCACATTGGTGGCGTAATCCTTGCCGCGATAGGTCTTGTTGAGTTCACGGCCTTCTTCCTCGTCCACGATGCGCAGGGTGACCAGCGCGTCGTGGCCCAGGGCGGCCTTGACCCAGCGGCGCAGTTGGGGGCGTGGCGGCAGGTTTTCTGCCGTGCTTGCGTATTGTACGGACAGCGACAGTTTATGCGCTTCACTCATTGTTGTTCTTCTGCTGATCATAAGTCTCATAGGCGCTGACGATCTTTTGCACCAGCGGATGGCGCACCACGTCTTCGGCCAGGAAGTCCTGGAAGGCGATACCGCGCACTTCGCTAAGGACGCGCCGCGCCTCAATCAACCCGCTTTTTTGCCCGCGCGCCAGGTCAATCTGCGTCACGTCGCCGGTGATCACCGCCTTGCTGCCGAAGCCGATGCGCGTCAGGAACATTTTCATCTGTTCCGGCGTGGTGTTTTGCGCCTCATCCAGGATGATGAAGGCATGGTTGAGCGTGCGGCCGCGCATATAGGCGAGCGGGGCAATCTCGATCTCGCCGCGTTCAAAAGCCTTGGCGACCCGTTCCATCCCCATCAAATCATAGAGCGCGTCGTACAGGGGCCGCAGGTAGGGATCAACCTTTTGCGCCAGGTCGCCGGGCAGGAAACCAAGCCGCTCGCCCGCTTCCACAGCCGGGCGAACCAGCACCAGCCGCCGCACGGTTTCGCGCAGCAGTGCGTCCACTGCGCAGGCCACGGCAAGGTAGGTTTTGCCCGTGCCGGCAGGGCCGACGCCGAAGGTGATGTCGTGTTGCTGGATTGCTTGCAGGTAATCGTTCTGGCGCGGAGTGCGTCCGTGCACCTCCGCCTTGCGTGTCATCAGGATGGGCACGAATTCGCTCTGCGTATCCGCACTCCCGCGCATGGCCTCGATCAGCCCGAGCTGCAAATGCTCCAGCGAAATGTCGTGCTTCGCCTCGCGGTAGAAATCTTCCAGCACGCGGCGTGCAATCGAGGACTGCGCGCCCTTGATGGTGAATTGTTCGCCCCGGCGGGAAATGGTTACTTCCAGCGCAGTCTCGATCTGGCGCAGGTTTTCGTCGAATGCGCCGCACAGGTTGGAAAGCCGCGTGTTGTCGAGCGGTTTCAGCGAAAATTGGATATTGGATTTATTCATCTTTCAAGAAGAAACCATTAGCCACGGATTAACACGGATATTCACGGATAAAACCATCGGCTGTAATCCGTGTTTCATCTGTGTTAATCCGTGGCTCAATATCGCCCCCTTCAGTGCGCCACTGCTTCGCCGCGCAGGGTATGCACGATCACGGAAGTGATCTTTACCTCGACGAAGCGCCCCACCATGCCGGGAGAACCGGCAAAATTCACGATGCGGTTGTTCTCGGTGCGGGCCGCGAGCTCATGCGCACTTTTCTTGGATACGCCTTCCACCAGCACGCGCTGGGTGGTGCCTATCATCGCCTCGGCGATGGCGAGCTCATGTTGCGCGATCTTGTCCTGCAGGCGCTTCAGACGTTGTGCCTTCACTTCCTGCGGCACATCGTCCGGCATCTCGGCGGCCGGGGTGCCGGGGCGCGGGCTGTAGATGAAACTGAAACTGGCATCGAAACCGACTTCATCTATCAGCTTCATGGTCGCCTCGAAATCATGTTCGGTCTCGCCGGGGAAGCCGACGATGAAATCCGAGGAAATGCAGATGTCCGGGCGCGCCGCGCGCAGCTTGCGGATGAGCGACTTGTATTCCAGCGCGGTATAACCGCGCTTCATCGCAGCCAGGATGCGGTCGGAGCCGGATTGCACCGGCAGGTGCAAATGGCCCGCAAGCTTGGGCGTACTGAAATAAACGTCGATCAGGCGTTGCGTCACCTCCCTGGGATGCGAGGTGGTGTAGCGCAGGCGCTCCACGCCCTCGAGTGCCGCGATGGCTTGCAGCAGGAAGGCCAGATCCGCCGTATCGCCGTCATCCAGTTCACCGCGGTAGGCGTTCACATTCTGTCCCAGCAGGGTAAATTCGCGCACGCCGCGCGCCGCCAGTCCATGCACCTCGCGCATTACATCCGCGAACGGGCGTGACACCTCGTCGCCGCGCGTGTAGGGCACCACGCAGAAAGTGCAATACTTGCTGCATCCTTCCATGATGGAAACGTAGGCAGAGCCTGTGGCTGTATGCGGCGCGGGCAGATGGTCGAATTTCTCGATCTCGGGGAAACTGATGTCCACCTGCGAGCGCCCCGTTGCGCGCCGTGCCGCCAGCAATTGCGGCAGGCGGTGCAGGGTTTGCGGACCGAACACCACATCCACGTAAGGCGCGCGCTTGACGATGGATTCGCCCTCCTGGCTGGCCACACAGCCGCCCACGCCGATCAGTAAATGCGGATTCGCCTCTTTCAGTTCGCGCACCCGCCCAAGGTCGGAAAACACCTTTTCCTGCGCCTTTTCGCGCACCGAGCAGGTGTTGAACAGGATCACGTCGGCTTCTTCGGGCGAATTGACCTGCTGCATGCCATCGCAGGCGCGCAGTACATCCGCCATCTTGCCCGAGTCATACTCGTTCATCTGGCATCCAAAGGTCTTGATGAATAGTTTTTTGCTCACAAAACGGGTTTCCTGGTCACAACGATCTAAAGAGAGAATGCCCGGAATGCGGGCTATAGAATAAAGCAGAGGGTTGCTGCCTGAATGAAGCGAATTTTATAGAAAAGCTGACTTCTCTGCAAACTAAGGTTCTTGGCGAGGCTTTAAAAAGCTGCATATCCAATGGCTTCACTATGTGGAATAATGGCACATGGAATTTGAAGCCGATCCCGCCAAGGCAGAGAAAAATCTCAAGAAGCACAAGGTTAGCTTCGAGGAGGCGGCATCGGTATTCGGCGATCCCATGGCTTATACCTTTGCCGACCCTGACCACTCAATCGGCGAAAAACGCTGGTTGACCTTCGGTCTGTCAAGAATGGGGCGGATACTCGCCATCATTTATACGGAGCGACGTGGGAAGGTTCGCTTAATCAGCGCGCGGCTGGCAACCAAACACGAACGGAGCATCTATGAAGAAAGTTGAAGAAATGCGTGCCGAGTACAAACGCGAAGACCTTGGCAAAGGTGTGCGTGGCAAACATTATGCTGCCTACCAGAAAGGCAGCAACCTCGTATTGCTCAAACCAGAACTGGCAAAAATTTTCCCTACTGACGAAGCCGTCAATGCCGCCCTCGAATCGCTGGTTGGCATCGCGCGTTCTGCCGCCAAGCTGCCGACGAGCGTAAAGCCGCGCACGAAACGATCTGCTTGATGTAATCATCAGAAATGACAGCGGGGTGAGGTAGCCAAGCCTATTCTGAACCTATCGAATGGCTCACCCACATCGCACTGCAAAATTGTAGGCAGGCCAGGAGGGGCGCATGAAGTTAAGTAATCCATATCGTTATACGGTGGCAGTTGAAGAAGATGGGGGGTACAGCGTCGTTAATTCGGAAAGGGGCGCTACTTTTCTGGCACCAGTCACGCAACGCGGCCCAAAGATTTACGTCTTTTCCATAAATAACCGCCTTGTTTACGTCGGGCAAACTGTTCAAGGCATGAGTGCAAGATTACGCCTTGGATTTCAATCGGACGGTACGAGTGGCTATTATGGTTATCGATGGCGGCGCAATCACATGAATGCTGAATTGTTTGTGTGGTGTTTGGAAGACGTAAAGGAGGAAGATGAGCCTCTGGCCTTGGAGTGTATAGAATCCGAGGTGGTATTTGAGTACCGCAAACACTTTAACCAATGGCCAAAATATCAGACCGAAATTCACTTTTACGAATCAACTCCTGAGCATCGTACTTTGGCAGCGAGTGTTTTCGACTTATTTTCGCATGCTGGTTTCTAATCGTTAATTGCCGCATGATTATTCTACGCAAATCCTCTGAACGCGGCTATGCCCGCCACGGCTGGCTGGAAAGCTGGCACAGTTTTTCGTTCGCCGATTACTACGACCCGGCGAATATCCGCTTCGGCCCGTTGCGCGTGATCAACGAAGACATCGTGCAGCCCGGCAAGGGCTTCGACACCCACGGCCATCGCGATATGGAAATCCTGACATACGTGCTGAGCGGCACGCTGCGTCACGGCGACAGCATGGGCAACGAAGGCGACATCCGGCACGGCGAAATCCAGTTGATGCGCGCGGGCATCGGCGTGATGCACAGCGAGGTCAATCCGTCGCCGCATGAAGCGGTGCACCTGCTGCAGATATGGATCATACCGAACCAGCAGAGTCTGCCGCCTGGCTATTGGCAGAAACGCGTGCCGTTCAGGCGCGGCCAGTGGAACCTGCTGGTGTCCCCCGACCCCAGCGCCGATGCATTGCACATCCACCAGGAGGCGCGTGTCGCGTCGGCTTTGCTGGATGGCGATGAAACCCTGGAATATTTGCTGGCACCGGGACGCCGTGCCTACCTGCATGTTGCGCGCGGCAAGCTGGTTGCCAACGGCTGGGCGCTGGAAGCGGGCGATGCACTGAGGTATGTGGACGAAAGCCTGGTGGAATTGAGCGCGGGGAAAGACGCAGAGGTGCTGTTGTTCGATATGATCTAGCCCGGATTAAACGGGCACATTCTTCACCCGCGTAATGCGGATCACTTCCGGTATCTTGCGCAGGCGGCGCATGGCTTTGGCGAGGTGCACGCGGTTGTTCACCTGCAGCGTGAAATAGAGGCCGGTATATTCGCCCTCGTTGGCGAAATGCACGTTTTCGATGTTGGATTCCGCTTCGGCGATGGCCGCTGCCGCCTTGGCCAGCACGCCGCGCTGGTTGATTACCACCAGCTTGATGTTGACGTTGAAGGGGCGGTTGATGTTCTTGTCCCACACCACATCCAGCCATTTGTCCGCGCTGCTGCGTCCCTTGCGCAGCGTGGAGCAGTCGTGGGTGTGGATCACCAGGCCCTGACCGCTCTTGATGACGCCGATGATCGGGTCGCCCGGGATGGGCATGCAGCACTTGCCGAATTGCACCGCCATGCCCTCGGTGCCGAGGATGGTGAAGGGGCCGCTGGACGCTGTTTCCGGCATGTTCCCTTCACTTCCGCGCGCGAGCTGGTGAGCGACAACGATGTTGAGGCGGCGGCCAAGGCCAATGTCCGCGAGAATTTCCTCGCGCGACTTGGCGCCGGTGTCCTTGAGCAGCTTGTCCCAGCGTGCGCTGTCTATGTTTTGCGCCTTGAGGCCGAGGGACGACAGGGTCTGGTTCAGCAGGCGTTCGCCCAGCGTGGCCGATTCCTGGAAGTGAGTTGTTTTCAGGAAATGCCGTATCTGGCTGCGCGCCTTGCCGGTTTCGACAAATCCCAGCCAGGCCGGGTTGGGGTTGGAATGCGGGGCGGTGATGATCTCCACGCGGTCGCCGTTGTGCAGCACGGTGCGCAGCGGCACCAGCTCGAAATTCACCTTGGCCGCGACGCAGCGGTTGCCGATGTCGGTATGCACGGCGTAGGCGAAATCCACCGCCGTCGCGCCGCGCGGCAGCGCCAGTATCTTGCCCTTGGGCGTGAACAGATACACCTCGTCCGGGAACAGGTCCACCTTCAGGTGTTCCAGGAACTCGACCGAGTCATTGCTTTGCGACAGGCTTTCCAGCAGGCTTTGCAGCCATTGGTGGGTTTTCTGGTGCAATTCGGCAATCGGCGTCTCCCCCGTCTTGTACAGCCAGTGCGAGGCCACGCCCGCCTCGGCGATCTTGTGCATCTCGCGCGTGCGTATCTGCACCTCGATCGGCGTGCCATAAGGGCCGAACAGCGTGGTGTGCAGCGACTGGTAGCCGTTGGCCTTGGGGATGGCGACGTAGTCCTTGAATTTGCCGGGAATGGGCTTGTACAGGCCATGCAGTGCGCCCAGCGCCAGGTAGCAGGCGGGCAGGTCGTCCACCAGCACCCGGAAGCCGTAGATGTCCAGCACCTCGGCGAATTCCAGCGACTTGGCCTTCATTTTGCGGTAGATGCCGTACAGGTGTTTTTCCCGCCCCTGCACATGCGCCTTGATGCGGTTGTCATTCAGGCGCTGGGTGATGGCTTCCTGTATCTTGCCCACCACCTCCCGGCGGTTGCCGCGTGCCGCCAGCAGCGCCTTGGACAGGACGGAATAGCGTGTCGGGTACAGGTACTTGAAGCTGAGGTCTTCCAGTTCCTGGTAAATGCTGTTGAGACCCAGGCGGTTGGCGATGGGCGCGTAGATTTCCATTGTCTCGAGCGCGATGCGCTTGCTCTTGGTGCGCGCCAGCGGACCCAGGGTGCGCATGTTGTGCAGCCGGTCTGCCAGCTTGATCAGGATGACGCGCACGTCGCGCGTCATGGCCAGCAGCATCTTGCGGAAGTTTTCCGCCTGCGCGTCTTCCTTGGTCTCGAATTCTATCTTGTTGAGCTTGGAGAGCCCATCCACCAGGTCGGCCACCGGCTTGCCGAATTTTTCGGCGACTTCCTCCTTGCCGACCGGGGTGTCTTCCATGACATCGTGCAGCAGTGCCGCCACGATGGCCTGGGCGTCCAGGTGCAGGGGGGCCAGGATGCGCGCGACGGCGATGGGATGCGAGATGTAGGGATCCCCGGAAACGCGGGTTTGCCCCTGGTGCGCGTTTTTGCCGAACTCGACCGCCTTCCGGATGTGCTCGACATCCTTGCTTTTCAGGTAGGCGGAAACCTCCTCAAGGAGCTGATCGGCGTCAGACATACGGCGGACTATCCGGCCTGAACAGGCCGGAAGCGGTTAACAGCCCGTATCGGTCAGGCTTGTCCCCGGTTCAGTATCTCCAGGCCGACCTTGCCTTCGCTGATTTCGCGCAATGCGACAACGGTGGGCTTGTCCTTGCCTTCTTCCACCAGGTAATCGGCGCCGTTCGCCAATTGGCGCGCGCGGTAGGTGGCGGCGAGGGTCAGTTCAAAGCGGTTGGGAATCCGCGCCAGACAGTCTTCAATGGTAATGCGTGCCATGTTTAGTCACCTCTTGAGTTGATCGATCAAATCCTGATGAAGCGCCAGTTGATGGTCGCGTCGAGTACGTGCCGCAATGACGACAGACCTTAGTTGCTGTACGGCTTCATCCAGCTTGTTGTTGATGATAACATAATCGAATTCAGCGACATGCGAGATCTCGTCGCGGGCGGCCTGCATGCGGCGGGCAATGACCTCTTCGCTGTCCTTGCCGCGGCCCCTCAGCCTGCCCTCCAGCTCCTGTATCGAAGGCGGCAGGATGAAGATGCTGATGCAGCCGGGGAACACCGGCCTGACCTGGGCGGCGCCCTGCCAGTCTATTTCCAGCAGGATGTCGCGCCCGGAAGCGGTTTCCGCCTTTATCCAGGATTGCGAAGTGCCGTACAGATTGCCGTAAATCTCGGCGCTTTCCAGGAAATCGCCGTGCCCGGCCATCTCCATGAAAATTTCGCGGCTGACAAAATGGTAGTCCCGTCCGTTCACCTCGCCGGGGCGCGGGGGGCGCGTGGTATAGGAAATGGAAAGGTCGACGTCCGGCGTAGAGGCCAGCAAGGCGGCCACCAGGCTGGTTTTGCCCGCACCGGATGGTGCGCTGACGATGAAAAGACTCCCTGACATGGTTCCTCCTACTCGATATTCTGGATTTGCTCGCGCATTTGCTCGATCAGCACTTTCATTTCCATGGATGCGCGTGACACCTCCGCATCCACCGATTTTGAGCCCAGCGTATTTGCCTCGCGGTGCAGTTCCTGCATCAGGAAATCCAAGCGCTTGCCGATCGCGCCTCCCTTGTCCAGCACCCGCTTCATTTCCGTCAAATGCGCTCCCAGGCGCGACAGCTCCTCGTCCACGTCTATCTTGCTGGCGAACAGCGCGATCTCCTGGTGCAGGCGCTCGTCCTGGCCCACTTGCATGGCCTCGCGCAGGCGCGCCTCCAGTTTGGCCTCGTAGGCGGCAATGGCTGCGGGAATGCGCGGGGCGGTGGCGGCGCGCAGTTCATCAATCTGGTCTACGCGCTGCAACAGGAATGTCTTCAGCTTTTCGCCTTCGCGAGCGCGCGCCGCGGCAAACTCGCGCATCACCTGCTGCATCAATTCCAGTACGGCGGCATGCAGGGCGTCGGCGGGCAAGGCAGCGCTTTCCAGCACGCCGTTCCAGCGCAGGATATCAGCCACAGAGAGGCTGCGCGCTTCCGGCAGCGCCGTTTGCACCTCTTCGTTCCACCGGCCCAGTTGGCGCACCAGCGCCAGGTTGAGCCGCGCCGGGTTGTTTTCGGACATGCGCGCGGCAAAGCCGATGCGGCATTCCACCTTGCCGCGCGCAAGCTGGGCGGCAATGGCTTCGCGCAGGGGCGACTCCAGCGCGCGGAATTCGTCGGGCATCCGGAACTGAATATCCAGGTAACGGGAGTTAACCGCGCGCAACTCCAGCGAAAGCGAGCCCGCATCGAGTTCCAGTGCGCCGGAGGCAAAGCCTGTCATGCTGTAGATCATCGTTGTTTCCGCAAATAAAAAAGGCAACCTTAAGGGTGCGCATTATATTACGATTACACTTTATGAATTTTTCCATCTATCAGTCCAGCCGCATCGGGGGGCGCAAATACAATCAGGACCGCGTTGCCTACGCCTATACCAGCGAAGCTTTGCTGCTCGTGCTGGCGGACGGCATGGGCGGACACCTGCACGGTGAAATTGCCGCGCAGACCGCCATCCACATGTACATGCAGGCTTTTGCCCAGGTCGCGCACCCCAGGGTGCCCGAACCGGTGGCTTTCCTGCAGGATGTCATGCAGTTTTCGCACGACACCATACTGAAGTATGCCGTCGATCACCAATTGCCCAGCAACCCCGGCACCACTTGCGTGGCGGTGCTGCTGCAGGACGGCCAGGCGCACTGGGCCCATGCGGGCGATTCTCGCCTTTACCTGCTGCGTAACCGCGAGCTGCTGTCCATGACCCACGACCATTCGCTGGTGCAGCAATGGGCGGACTGGGGCATCATCGCCCAGGAAGAGATCAAGACCCACCCCGACCGGAACAAGATCACCAATTGCCTGGGCGGGGTGCCCACCATGTTTTTCTCCGAATCGTCTCCGCCCCTGCCGGTGCAGCAGGGCGATTTGCTGCTGTTGTGCAGCGACGGCCTGTGGGGGCCGCTGGAGGACGCGGACATGGCCGCTGGCCTGGAATCCGCCAGCCTGCCGACTGCCGTGGATGCATTGATCACCGAGGCGATCCAGCGCGAAGGCCCCGGCGCGGACAACACCACCGCGCTGGTCGCCCGGATTGGGGATGGGGAAGAAGCGCATTCAACAGACGAGGCGGTATGCATCGTCCTTGACTACCGCTGAAAACCCGATATTGCGCATAGCCGCTGCGCGCGTGTCCGGCCAGATCGCCACGATTTCCGCCCCCATGTACAATCATTCCGTTTTCATTTCATCTTCCTATTCGAGAGCCCAAACATGCGTCCCAGCCAGCGCCAGCCCAACCAGTTACGCGACATCCGCATCACGCGCCGTTACACCAAGCACGCAGAAGGCTCGGTGCTGATCGAGTGCGGCGACACCAAGGTCATCTGCACCGCCAGCGTCGAGGAAAGAGTCCCGCCCCATAAAAAGGGAAGCGGCGAAGGATGGGTGACCGCTGAGTACGGCATGCTGCCCCGTTCCACCGGCGAGCGCATGGGGCGCGAAGCGGCCAAGGGCAAGCAGACCGGGCGCACCCAGGAAATACAGCGCCTGATCGGACGCAGCTTGCGCGCCGTGGTGGATTTGGGAAAGCTCGGCGAGCGCACCATCCAGCTCGACTGCGACGTGATCCAGGCCGACGGCGGCACGCGCACCGCCAGCATCACCGGGGCATTCGTCGCGCTGCACGATGCCGTGAGCGGGCTGATGGGCAAAGGGCTGGTGAAGGAAACGCCGCTCAAGGATTTTGTCGCCGCCATTTCCGTCGGCATCTATCAGGGCACCCCGGTGCTCGACCTCGACTACCTCGAAGACTCCGCCTGCGACACCGACATGAACGTGGTCATGCTGGGCGAAGGCCATTTCGTCGAAGTGCAGGGCACGGCAGAAGGCCACCCCTTCACCCGCGCCGAAATGGATGAACTGCTGGAACTGGCAAAAGCCGGCATTGGGCGGCTGGTTGAGATGCAGCGTTCGGCTTTGGCGAATGATTAACGTGCGCTCCCTCACCCTCAATCCCTCTCCCAAAGGGAGAGGGGTTGGGGTGAGGGAGCACGCGCGAAGCAACTGCTGCCGGAATTAACTTCCCGCCCATGCAAAAACTCGTCATCGCCTCCAACAACCCCGGCAAACTACGCGAATTCCAGTTCCTGTTGCAGCCGCTCGGCATTGAAGTGCTGACGCAAGCACAACTCGACATCGCCGAAGCCGAGGAACCTCACGTCACCTTCATCGAAAACGCCCTCGCCAAAGCGCGCCACGTCAGCCGCTTGAGCGGGTTGCCCGCGCTGGCGGACGATTCCGGCATCTGCGTTGCAGCACTGGGCGGCGCGCCCGGCGTGTTTTCTGCGCGCTATGCCGGTGATAATCCAAAATCCGACCAACGCAACAACGAAAAACTGCTGCAAGACATGCAAGGCATCGCAGACCGCCGCGCGCATTACTACTGCGTGCTGGTGCTGCTGCGCCACGCAGACGACCCGCAGCCCATTATTGCCGAAGGCGAATGGCACGGCGAAATTGCGCACGAAGAACGCGGCGAAGGCGGCTTCGGCTACGACCCGCTATTTTGGCTGCCAGAACTCGGCAAGATGAGCGCGGAACTGGAGCGCGAACAAAAACACGCCATCAGTCATAGGGGTAAGGCGTTGAGGGTGTTGCTTGAGAAGTTGGCTGTGATTTGAATTTGTAGGGTGCAATAAGCGAAGCGCATTGCACCGAATGTTTGAACGATACCTCGCGAGCTGTACCCCCCCCACTGGTCATCTGTGACCGCCCCCAAATATCTCCTGTTGTGCCGCTTAAGCTGGTACTGGTTACGCGGTACTTCTTTGTGAGACACCCGTGACTTCGCCCCCGGGACTTATTTGTCTTTACCTAGTGTCATGTATGACTCAGGCTATTTCTTGATTATCGTCGTTATTGCACGTACTCTGTGGACGTGTTTCCAATTTAGTGCGGGAGTGAATTTATGGCGGCAAATGAAAAAAGTGCGAATGTTGTACCTTTACGTGCGGCGAGGCCTGACAGTAAATCTTCTGAAAAGAAATGGGGTAAAGCCGTATGTGAGCTTGGATTTAGCATAATGCCTTCGCTGATTTTTCGAGCACAAGCTCGTCTTGGGTTAAATGCAACTCAACTTGCAGTGCTTTTGCAATTGGCAGACTACTGGTGGGATTCAGAGCGACACCCTTTTCCAAGCAAAACAACTCTTGGCGAACGCTTGCAATTAAGTCCACGCCAAATTCAGCGATACATAACTGAACTTGAAACTGCCGGATTTGTAAAAAGAGTTGAACGCTATGCAGCACATAAAGGACGATTAACTAACCAATATGATCTTTCTGGACTGGTTGCTAAGTTGAAAAAACTCGAGCCGGAGTTTCGTAAAGTTGCTGAGGACAAGAAGCAGGTTTCACGTCGTGGCGGTTTGGGAAGCAAGATAACAGAGGCATAATTAATTTCGCGGCGTAGCTCAGATGGATAGAGCATCCTGCTTTACGACATATCATGTGTCTAGACAACACTATGATACGGGCAGGAGGGGCGCAGGTTCAAGTCCTGCCGCTGCAACCAACACTAAATCGAACTCAAGCGAAAGATGCAGGAAAGGCAGTCCCATCCACACACCCATGACCACCTACCCCCTACAACCCATCGCCCTTAAGTCGCAAGCCGTGAATTTTCAGGCTTTGCCGCCGCTGTCGTTGTATATCCATATTCCGTGGTGCGTGCGCAAATGCCCTTATTGCGATTTCAATTCGCATGAGGTGCGCGGCGTTCCCTCTCCTCTCGGTGGCGAGGGGGGAATTTCCGCTGCCCTTGAGCAGCAATACGTCGCGGCGCTGATACGCGATTTGGAGATGTCTTTACCCCAGATTTGGGGGCGCAAGGTTTATACGGTGTTTTTTGGCGGCGGAACCCCCAGTTTGTTAAGCGGGGAGGCTGTGGCAGAAATTTTGCGCAACGTGCGCATGTTGTTGCCGCTGGACATCAATGCGGAGATTACGCTGGAGGCGAATCCCGGCACTGTGGAGGTGGGGCGTTTTGCGGCTTATCGCGAGGCAGGAGTGAATCGCTTATCGCTGGGCATCCAGAGTTTTAACGATGTGCATTTGCAAGCGCTGGGACGCATTCATTCTGCCGATGAGGCCAAGCGCGCGATTGAAATTGCGCAACTGCATTTCGACAACATCAATCTGGATTTGATGTACGCGCTGCCTGACCAGACGTTGGAGCAGGCGTTGCAGGATGTGCAAACCGCGCTGCAATTCAAGCCGCAGCATCTTTCCTGCTATCACCTGACGCTGGAGCCGAATACGCTGTTTTACCGCAATCCGCCCCCGTTGCCGGACGACGATGCGAGCGCCGATATGCAGCAGCGCATTGAGGAATTGCTGGCAACGCACGGCTATCAGCACTACGAAACTTCAGCCTTTGCGCTGCCGAAACGCCGTGCCAAGCACAATCTCAATTACTGGCAATTCGGCGATTACCTGGGCATAGGCGCGGGGGCGCACAGCAAGCTGAGTTTCCCCGATAAAGTCATCCGTCAGGCGCGCTACAAGCAGCCGCAAGCGTATATGGAGCAAGTCGCCGAGGGCGCGCCGCTGCAAACCGAACACGAAGTCAGCCGCGATGAATTGGGGTTTGAGTTCATGATGAACGCATTGCGCCTGAATGAGGGATTTGACGCCGCGTTGTTTGAAGAACGCACCAGCCTGTCCTTGCTCGGGATGCGTCGCGAATTGGAAGAAGCCGAGCGGCGCGGGTTGCTGCACCGGGATCACCAGCGCATCGCGCCGACCGAGAACGGGCGGAGATTTCTGAACGATTTGCTACAGGTGTTTCTGCGCAGCGAGTGAAGGGGAGGGCGCGGCAACCGCGCCCTGTGCTAATCAGGCGTGTTTGCAATCCTTTATGAACTGCTTGCGCTCATCGCCTTTCAGCCCCTTCTTGTTGGCTTGTTTTACACAGGAAGTTGCCGGCTTGCTCGCGCTGGCACGATTGTTCGCTTTTGCCGGCTTTGATTTTTGTGGTGCATCCGCCTTGGCCTGGACAGGGGCTGCCTTGGCTGCTTCCGCGGCCTCATTCGCATTCATGCAAGACGACAAATAGCCGGATTTTTCATTGCCCTGGAGATGCTGGTTCTGGGCATTTTGATCGCATCTGGCCTGTTTGTCCTGTTGCTGCTTCTGTTTGACATTGGATGGCTCGCTGAGTTGGGCGAGGCATTTTTTCGTGTAAGCGCTGCGTTCCGCGGTCGGCAGCTTGGCGCTTTCAGCCTCGCAGGCTTTGCCATCCTTGGCCAGGGCGGGGGTGCTGATCGGCAGCAGTGCAAAACATACCAACAGGAATATACGTTTCATTTTTACGTCCTTCAAAAGTTTCTGAAAAGATCAAAGAAAAGTATATCAGGAAGAGGTGACTACACTGTTGTATATGAACGACAAATCTACGATTTTCTTTGAAACAGCATATCCCAGACGCCATGCCCAAGTTTTAAACCGCGCTGTTCGAATTTGGTGAGCGGGCGGTAATCCGGGCGGGGCGCGTAATCCTTGGCGGTATTTTGCAGCAGCGGCTCGGCGCTCAGCACAGCCAGCACTTGCTCGGCATAATCCTGCCAATCGGTGGCGACATGAATGTAGCCGCCGGGCTTCAGTTTCTGCGCCAGCATGGCGATCAGCGGCGGCTGGATGAGGCGGCGTTTCTTGTGGCGGGTCTTGTGCCACGGGTCGGGGAAGAAGATGTGCGCGCCGTCGAGCGCATTGTCTGGAATCATGTGCTGTAATACTTCCACCGCGTCGTGCTGGATGATGCGGACATTGCCCAGGTTCATTTCGCCGATTTGCTTGAGCAGGCTGCCCACGCCGGGACTGTGCACCTCAATGGCGAGATAATCGTTTTGCGGATGCGCCTGCGCGATGGCGGCAGTGGTTTCGCCCATACCGAAGCCGATTTCCAGAATCCTGGGAGCCGCCCTGCCGAAAGCGGCGGCAAGATCCAGCGGCTGTGCGGCGTAGGGGATGCCGAAGCGGGGCAGCAAAGTTTCAAGCGAACGTTGCTGCGCGTTGGAGACGCGTCCCTGGCGCAGGACGTAACTGCGAATTCTTCTTTCCATCAGGGTTTGCCGATCATTCCGGCGGTGGGCGAACTCGGGCTGGCGCTATAGAATTTTTTCGGCATGCGTCCGGCGAGATATGCGCTGCGCCCGGCTTCCACCGCCTGCTTCATCGCCGAGGCCATCAGCACGGGCTGCCGGGCTGCGGCAATCGCGGTGTTCATCAGCACGCCCGCGCAGCCCAGTTCCATGGCGACTGCGGCATCCGAAGCCGTGCCTACGCCCGCATCCACGATCACCGGCAGCTTCACGCGCTCCATGACGAGTTGCAGGTTCCACGGATT
>JBGPSQ010000005.1:0-38530 GCA_041490205.1 Gallionellaceae bacterium | reverse complement strand
GCCGGATGCCGGGGGGACGGCCTGCTGGCCCTGTTTGGAAAAATCGATCACCGGCATTTGCGGCGCTTGCATGCTGGGCAGGACCAGGTTCCAGGAGGGCTGGGTGTCCGCCTCCTGCAGGCGCAGGTAATCGTAGCGATCCTGCGTCAGGCTGGTCGAGGCCTGCTTGTCGCGCAGCACATGGGGCCGGATGAATATCATCAGGTTGGTCTTGGTGTGTTGCCGCGTCTCATAGCGGAACAGTGCGCCAATCAAGGGGATGCTGCCCAGCAGCGGAACCTTGCTCTCGCCGGTGGTGACCGTATCCTGGATCAATCCGCCCAGCACGATGATCTGCCCTTCGTCCACCAGCACGCTGGATTCCAGCGAGCGCTTGTTGGTGATGAGGCCCGCCGGGTTGGTCAGGCTGGCCGCATCCACGCTGGAGACTTCCTGGTAGATTTGCAGCTTGACCGTGCCGCCCTCGGAAATCTGCGGCTTGATGCGCAGCGTCAGGCCCACGTCCTTGCGGTCTATGGTCTGGAAAGGAGAGGCGCTTTGCGTGTTGCCGGTTTGCGCGTATTGGCCGGTGATGAACGGGACGTTCTGGCCGATAACGATCTTGGCCTCCTCGTTGTCCAGCGTCAGCAGGTTGGGCGTGGACAGGATATTGGCATTGGCGTCCGTCTCCAGCGCGTTGGCCAGCGCGCCCAGGTTCAAGCCGCGCAGTATACCCACATTGAGGCCGGGCCCCACCGAGGGCATTCCCGCCTTGATACTGGCCCCGATGCCGTCGATGTTGACTCCCGCGCCGCCGAAATTCGTGCCGCCGCCTACAAACCTTCCGCTTGGCGTTTTGGTCACAGCCTGCCACTGGATGCCGAATTGAGCAACCTTGTCCGCCGACACCTCGGCGATCAGCGCCTCGACGAACACCTGCGCCCGCCGCACGTCCAGCATTTCCAGCACGGCACGCAAATTGTTATAGACAGCGTCCGGGGCGATGATGATCAGCGAATTCGAAGCCTGGTCGGCCTGGATCATTCCCCCGGACGCGGCGGATGCGGTCGCGGGCGCTCCGGCAGGGGCGGGGGGCGCCGCCTCACCGGACATGACGGCGCGCAAGGTTGCCGCCACCTTGGCTGCCTCGGCATTCTTGAGGTAAACCACATGGATATTGCCCGGCGAAGCGGTCTTGGTGTCCAGGATACGCACCAGATCGCGCACACGCGCGATGCGGTCCGGATTGGAGCTGCGCAACAACAGGGAATTGGAGCGTGCGTCGGCCATCAGGATGAAGCGGTTGCTGCCGTCGGCCGGGCCCTGTGCCGTGTCCAGCATCAGGCGGTTGATGGTCTGGGCCAGGTCCATGGCGGAAAGATGCTGCACCGGGATCACCACCGGCGTTTCCGAGGCGGGCTGGTCTATCGCGCGCACGATCTGCTCGATGCGCCTGAGGTTGCTGGCGTAATCGGTCACCACCAGCGTATTGGTGTTGGGATAGGCCACCACGATATTGTTCGGTGCGATCAGCGGGCGCACGATGTTTACCAGTTGCGCCGCCGATTCGTATTGCAGCGGGAAAATGCGCGTGACCAGTTGGTCCTTGCGGGTCTGGCCGCCGCTCACCTCGCCGATGTAGAGCTTGGCGTCGGCCTCCGGCATGATCTTGGTCACGCCGTTCGATTCTACGGCGGCGAAGCCCTGCAGGCGCAAGGCGGAAAGCAGGATGTTATAGGCTTCTTCGGTAGAAACCGGCGTTGCCGAGACGATGTTGATGGTGCCCTTTACGCGGGGATCCACCAGGAAATTTTTCTTCGTGATGTGCGAAATCGCACGGATCACCTCCGGGATGTCCGCGTTCACGAAGTTGAGCGTCGTCTTGTCCGCCTCGGCGGCGCCGGCGGACGATGCACATGCCAGCGCCGCAACGAGCGCCATCATGCTGTGCCATGCCAGGATGCGGCGGAATGCCGTGGTAATCAATGTGTTCCCCTCATTTTGTCTAGCTGACGCTTCAACATTTCGCGTCTTTCGGGCGGCATGTTATCCGCCGCATCAAGCTGTCGCTGCAATGCATCGATTTGCCCGGACGGGACCGGTGATGCCGATCCGTCGGGCGATGTACCTATTGGGCGCGTTACTGCAAGTGAGGCGTTAGGGGCCGCATAGGCAGGCGCGGTAACACCCGCCGCCATACCGCCGGGCGGCGCCTCGGCAGCGCCGTTCGGCGCGGAAATGCCGCTCATGTCCACACGGTGGCGGATGCCGCCCTGCTCGATGACGACATGGTCGGCATGGGTCTCGGCCAGCCTGACGCCCGGCTTGATTTCATCTCCCTGCGCCACACCGATTTGTTTTTCATCAACCTGCATCACCGCGAACCCCTGCGTGCGATGGGCGAATACGCCGATCAGCTTGATGTTGCCCACGGTCGACAAGTCGCCTGCGTTTGCCACGATTGCCGTTCCGAACAGCCTGCCGGCATCGCCGGAAGCCTCCCAGCTTGCCGGGGGCATGGCCGGGCTGGCGGGCGCGAACAGCACCCATGTCCATCGCGCCAGCACGATGCCCAGCAGAGCCGCCCCCAGCGCCTGCCAGGAAAAAACGCGCTGCATGATTGCGGCGAGCTTTCCCGGAAACGGCGCTGAAATGGACGGAACGGCCCCCTTCGACCATAACCTCATGCGCCAGAATCTCATGCCTAACTGCATACTTTACCTATGCTTTTCAGGATTGCGGAGTATACACAACCCTGCCGCTTGTGGGGCATGTTTGGAGGCGCCTGCTCCGTGCCGATTGGGTGTGGCGCTGGGGGCCGGGCTGCCATGGCGGCGCTGCAATGCTGCAAGCATGCAAAAAGCCCACTGCCGGGTTGACCAGGGAGGTGCCGGTGCGGCGCCGGATAGACGTTTAGGCGCGCCGGAATTTTGCTAGACTACGCCTTCGTTTTTTCAGTACGGATATTCGAAATGGTTAATTTACGCAATTCCTCACGCGGCTTCACGCTGATAGAGGTGCTGGTGGTCATCACCATTATCGGCATCATGGCTGTGCTGATCGTGCCCAAGATCATGAGCCGCCCGGACGAGGCGCGCGTCATCGCCGCCAAGCAGGGCATATCCGCCATCAAGCAGGCACTCAGGATTTACAAATTGGACAATATGCGTTATCCCACTACCGAGCAGGGCTTGCAGGCGCTGGTCGCCAAGCCCACCATCGCGCCGGTTCCGGCCAACTGGAAGAAGGAAGGCTACCTGGACTTCCTGCCTAAAGACCCGTGGGGCCACCCCTACCAGTATTTGCAGCCGGGGCTGCATGGCGAGGTGGACATCATGAGCTACGGGGAAGACGGGGTTGCCGGCGGCGAAGGCAATAATGCGGACATCAACTCCTGGGAGCAGTAGCCGTCGTTTCGGGCAAGCCCGCCGGGCGCGCGGTTTTACCCTGATCGAACTGCTGGTGGTGCTGGTGATCATGGGTATCGCGCTCGGCATGGTCGCGGTCAATCTGATGCCGGACGACAGTTCGCGCTTGCGCCAGGCAGGTGAGCAGCTTGCGCTGCTTCTGGAAAATGCCGGGCTGGAAGCGCGCAGCAGCGGCGCTCCCATGGCATGGGCCGGGAAGCGGAACGAATACCTTTTTTTCCGGCGCAACGAGGAAGGCCGCTGGGAATCGGTGGACAGCGGCCCCTTTCGCGCGCGCGCGCTGGAAGAGGGCGTCACCATCGCGGCGGTGGAGCTGGACGGCAAGCCAGTCGAATTCGGCAGCCGCCTGCCGCTTTCTGCAACTTCCTTCGCCTCGCCCTTCAGTATCAAACTGAGCGCGGGCGTATCGGTCTTGTACGTGAACGGAAATGGAGTGGGGGCCGTGACAGTCACGCTGGATAAAGATGCCAATGAATTTACCCCCAAATAGACCGGCAAGGCAGCGCGGTTTCACGCTGGTGGAATCGCTGGTGGCGCTGGCCATACTCGCCATTGCCCTGGCCGCCGCGCTGCGCGCCAGCGCCGGTTCGACCGCACATGCCGAGGAAATGCGCACCCGCCTGCTGGCCGACTGGGTGGCGCAAAACCGCCTCGCCCTGCATGCGGCGCGGGGCGATTATCCCAATGCCGGTTCGCAGGACGGGGAGGAAACCCAGGCCGGGGTGCGTCTGCTGTGGCACGAGGAAGTGGCAGGCACGCCGAACCCCGCGTTCCGCCGACTGGAAATTACTATCTCCTCGCCGGACGACCCCAAGCATGTGCTGCGCAAGCTGGTGGGATTCCTCACTCTTTACAAGCGCTGAATCCATGAATAGACAACGAGCGCGCGGCTTCACCCTCATCGAATTGATGGTGGCGCTGTTCGTGCTGGCGATCCTGACCGTGGCGGGTTTCAGCGGGCTGAATGCCGTGATGGATGCGCGCAAGGCAGTGGAGCAGGAGACGCGCAAGTGGCAGGGCCTGATGTTTTTCTTTTCCCGCATGGAGCAGGACATCGCCCTGGCCGTGCACCGCCCGGTGCGCGACCGGGCCGGGGTGCAGCAGCCCGAGTGGATTGGGCACAGCGTGCCGGTTTCGCCGGACGATGCGCAACTGATCCTGACCCGCGCGGGCGTGCAGGATGAGCAGGGCGCGCAAGTGGGGCCGCAGCGCATCGGCTACCGGCTGGAGCACGGCACGGTTTATCTCCTGCGCTGGATGGCGCTGGACCAGCCCTTGAACGCCGAGCCCAGGCGTTATCCGCTGCTGGAAGGCGTGAACGAATTCCATATTCGATATATGTCCGCTGACGGGCAGTGGAATGAACAATGGCCGCAGCCGGGACAGACCGGCGGCATACCAGCGGCGGTGGAGGTGGGCTTGACGCTTGCCGGAAGCCAGCCCATCACCCGGCTGTTCCTCACGCGATGATGCGCGCGCGGCTTTCCTCCAGGGCGAATCCTGCGCGGCAGCGCGGGGTGGCGGTCATCCTCGCCTTGCTGATCGTGATGCTGGCGACGACGCTTGCCGTTTACATGGCGCAGCAGCAGGACATGTGGCAGCAGCAGGTGGAAAACCAGTTCAACTGGGTGCAGGCGCGCAGCGTGGGCGGCGCAGCCGTGGATTGGGCGCGCGCCGTGCTGGCCGACGACGCCAGTTCCAGCAATTACGACTACCCGGGGGAGATGTGGACCAAACAGTTGCCCGCCGCCACAGTGGAAAATGGCCAGGTCGCGGGGGTGATAGAAGACCAGCAGGGCCTGTTCAACCTGAACAACCTGGTGCGCAACGGCGCCACCAGCGGGGCGGACGTGGAGCGCTTCCAGCGCCTGCTTGCCCTGATCGGCTTGCCTGGGGACCTGGCGGTTTCCCTGGCCGACTGGATGGATGCCGATGGCGAGGTGCAGTATCCGGGCGGCGCGGAAGACGCCTATTACCTCGGCCTGCCGCAGCCTTACCGCGCCGCAAACCGTCCTTTGGTCGAGCTGGACGAGCTGCTGCTGGTAAAGGGATATGACGCGGAAACGCTCAAGCGCCTGCGTCCCTATGTCACCGTGCTACCCGTACCGACGCCAATCAATGTAAACTTCGCCCCGCCCGAGGTGCTGGCGGCGATGGTGGACGGCCTTTCAATTTCCTTGGCGAGGTCGGTGGCGCAGCAGCGCGCCACGCAGCCGTTCAGGACACTGGCGGATTTCAACAGCCGCCTGCCTTCGCAGATGCAGGTGCCGGACACGCTGGCGACAGTGAGCAGCCAGTATTTCATGGTGAAGGGTTACGCCAGTTTCGGGAAGTCGCAGGTGGTGATGGAGGCGCTGTTGCAGCGCAACGGGGTACAGTCCACCGTGATTTGGCAGGATATTGAATAATCTTGGTGAATAAGATTAGCGAATGAGCATACTGCGCATCTATTTTTCGTCCCAGTGGCGCGACAGCGCATCGAGCTGCCCCTGGGCGCTGTGCGAAGACTCGGGCGCGGTCGTGCAGTCCGGCACGGGTGCGCTCGCCACCATGCCCAAGGCCGGGGAATGCATCGCCATCCTCGCGCCGGAGCGCGTATTGTTCGTCAATGTGAAAACTCCCCCCGGTTCCCGCCGCCAGTGGAAAACGGCGCTGCCTTTTCTCGCCGAAGGGCAGACCCTGCCCGACCCGGAAGAAAACCATGTGGTGCTGGCCGCACAGCCTGCAGGCGGACAGGCGGCGCTGGCGATAGCCGACAAGGCTTGGCTGCGGCGCGTGGCGGATGCCTGCCGCACGGCGGGCCTGCCCTTGCGCCGTGCCGTGCCTGAGGTGTTGCTCCCGCCGCTAGTCAAATCCGGGTGGACTATCGCCTGGAACGGCTCCGGCGGCTTCGTGCGCAACGGCGCTTGTTCCGGCATGGCGCTGGACGCGGGCGATGGGGCAAGCGCGCCAGTCGCGCTGCGCCTGATGCTGAACGATACCTCGCTGCCGCAGCCGGAAAGCATGACTCTGCGGCTGATGCCCGGCACGGAGACCATGCCGGGCTGGGATAATTTCCCCGTTCAGATGAAGGCGGGCGATCCCTGGGATTGGCGGCGCGCGCCCATTCCCGCCGATGTGCCCAATCTGCTTGCGGGCGAACTGGCGCCTCCCTCGCGCCCGCAGGAATGGTGGCCCAGGCTGCGCCCGGCGGCGTATATCCTGCTGGCCCTGCTGCTGGTCGAGACGCTGGGCGGCAACCTGCAATGGGCCGTACTCGCCCATGAGGAAGGCTCCTTGAAGCAGGCGATGGAGCATGCTTTTCGCAAGGCTTTCGGCAACGAGGTGGCAATGGTCAACGCACCCTTGCAGATGCGGCGCAACATGGCCGACATCAAGCACGGCGCGGGGCAGGAGGACGACAACGATTTCTTCCCGCTGATGGATCTATCCGCTCGTGCGCTGGCAAAATTGCCCGCGGGCAGCGTGCGCGAAGTGCATTTCGAGGGCGGACAACTGGAGGTGGAGGTGAATGCCGCCAGCGCCGCCGAACTGGATGCGCTCCAGGCGGCGTTGCGCAACAGCGGGCTGGCGGTGCGCGCCGATACGCATGGCGCGGGCAACGGCTTCAGTTCCCGGCTCACCATCAAACTGGCGGCTGCATCATGAACCTGAAAACGCACTGGCAGGAATTGAGGAAAAACTCTTGGGACAACCGCCCCGTGCGGGAGCGCCGCATCCTGGCTGCGGGCGCTTTTCTGCTGGCGCCTGTCGTGTTTTATTTCCTGCTGTGGCAGCCCGCGCATGACGGCGTTGCCAAGCTGGAAAAAAACCTGCCCCTGATGCGCCTGCAGGCTGTCCAGATGCAGCGGCAGGCTGTGGAAGTGGATGCGCTGCGCCAGCGCGCGCAGCCCTCCGTGATCACCCCGACGGCCATGAAGGCTGTGCTGGAAAATTCCGCTGCGGCTTTTCAGTTGGGCGGCGCGATCGAGTCGCTGGAACCCATGGAGCCGAACGGCGTGCGCATCGCGTTTTCTTCCGTGCCCTACGCAAAATGGCTGGAATGGATGCGCAGTCTGCAGCGCGGCCAGCATATCCGTGTGGAAACATTGAGCGTGGTGGCGCTGCAAACCGAGGGCATGGTGAAGATCAACGCCACGCTGGTGAATGGCGTGAACCGTTAAACCTTGAAAAGGAAGATCAGCCACTGATTAACACGGATAGACACGGATTCCTTGCAGGCCGTGGTCATCGTTAAACGCTTTATGAGTGAAGTTTATCTCCAGGGAAATTCATGGTTTTATCCGTGTTAATCCGTGTTAATCCGTGGCTAATAGCTGTTATTGGTATTAAATGATAAACAAAAAAACCATCGCCGTTTTCACGGCGGCCTTTCTCATCACACTGATCGTGACAGCGCCCGCCACGCTGCTGGATGCCTGGGTGGGCCGCGCGACAAACGGTGCGGTGGGGCTGTCTAACCCGGCGGGGACAATATGGAGCGGCTCGGCCACGCCCGTGCTCAATTTCAGGCAGTCTGCGCCCCTGCCGCTGGCGCGCATGGACTGGGACATTTCGTTCCGTTCCATATTCTCCGGCGGCATCCTGCTGCGCTTGCGGGAAAACGGTGCGCCGCTAAAGCCGCCCGCCGAGATTTATTTCGGGCTGGGCCAGGTCGAGTTGCGCAATTTCGCCGTCGAGCTGCCTGCCGCCGCGATGGGCGAACTCGACCCCATGCTCCAGGCCATGCGCTTTCAGGGGCAGGTGGAAATTGCGGCAGGGAATCTGGTGCTCCGGCGCGATGGCACGGTGATGGGCAATGTGGCCGCCAACTGGCAGGGGGCCGGTTCCGCGATGAGCCCGGTCAATCCCTTTGGAAGTTATCACTTTGATTTGGCGGGGCAGGGCGACCACGTGCAAATCAGTCTGGGTACGCTTTCCGGTGGCTTGCAGTTGAGCGGGCAGGGAACATGGCTGACCAGCGGCAAGCTGTCGTTCCAGGCTTCTGCGAGCGCCAGCGGGCCGGGCAAGGAAATGTTTTCGGAAATGCTGCACCATCTGGGCCCGGAAACCGCGCCGGGGGTTTTTTCGTTCAAGATCGGTTCTTGAGCCGTGAGCAGGGCGCAAAAATAAATACGGTTGATTCCCTGAAACCCTCTCCCCCAGCCCCTCTCCCGCAAGCGGGATAACCAGCGACTTGGCGGCTTTGCCGCCTAGTCGAATGGCTAGTAGTTCCATCAGAGGGTGGCCGAAAGGCCGAGAGAGGGTTTTCGGAAATACCCGATAACTTGCAGGTTGGCCCTCTTAAGGCCGCCCGCCGCGCATGGTATGATGCGCACCTTGAATTTTGCCGATATTTGATACGCAAGGTGCGCAATGAAAAGCAGTGAAATCCGCCAGAAATTCCTAGACTACTTCGCCTCCAAGGGCCATGCCGTGGTGTCCTCCAGCTCGCTGGTGCCGCACGACGACCCCACGCTGCTGTTCACCAACGCGGGCATGAACCAATTCAAGGATGTGTTCCTCGGTTTCGACAAGCGCCCCTACACCCGCGCCGCGTCCTCGCAGAAATGCGTGCGCGCGGGCGGCAAGCACAACGACCTGGAAAACGTCGGCTACACCGCGCGCCACCACACCTTTTTCGAGATGCTGGGCAACTTCAGTTTCGGCGATTACTTCAAGCGCAACGCCATCGAATATGCCTGGGAGTTCCTCACCGTCGTATTGAAACTGCCCAAGGACAAGCTCTATGTCACCGTGTATGCCGAGGACGATGAAGCCTACGGAATCTGGACGCAGGAAATCGGCCTCGCCGAAGACCGCGTGATCCGCATCGGCGACAACAAGGGCGCGCGCTACGCCTCCGACAATTTCTGGATGATGGGCGACACCGGCCCCTGCGGCCCGTGCACCGAAATCTTCTACGACCACGGCGCCGAGATTCCCGGGGGCCTGCCCGGCACCCCGGAAGAAGACGGCGACCGCTACATCGAAATCTGGAACAACGTGTTCATGCAGTTCAACCGCGACGAGCACGGCGTGATGCACCCGCTGCCCAAGCCCAGCGTGGATACCGGCATGGGGCTGGAGCGCATCTCGGCGGTGATGCAGCATGTGCATTCCAACTACGAGATAGATTTATTCCAAGCCTTGATTAAAGCCGCCGCGCGTGAGACTTCCAGCGCCGACATGAATTCGCCCTCGCTGAAAGTGCTGGCCGACCATATTCGCGCCTGCTCTTTCCTCATCGCCGACGGCGTGATCCCCGGCAACGAAGGGCGCGGCTACGTGCTGCGCCGCATCATCCGCCGCGCCATTCGTCATGGCTACAAGCTCGGCGTGCGCGCCGCGTTCTTCCACAAGATGGTGCCTGATCTGGTCGGCCAGATGGGCGCAGCTTATCCCGATCTGGCGTCCGCGCAAGGGCGCGTGATGGATGTGTTGAGGCAGGAAGAAGAGCGCTTCTTTACCACCATTGAACACGGCATGGCGATACTTGAAAGTGAACTGGAAGCTTTGCGAGCGCTCCCTCACCCTCAATCCCTCTCCCGAGGGGAGAGGGAGGCGGAACCCTCTCCCACCGGGAGAGGGCAGGGTGAGGGAACTCGCGTTGTATTGAACGGTGAGTTGGCATTCAAGTTGCACGACACCTACGGCTTTCCGCTCGACCTCACCGCCGACGTGTGCCGCGAGCGCGGCGTGTCGGTGGACGACGCCGCATTCAACGCCGCCATGGCGCGCCAGAAGGAGCAGGCGCGCGCAGCAGGCAAGTTCAAGATGGCCGCGAACCTGGAATACGACGGCAAGCCGACCACTTTTCACGGATACGACACGCTGGAGGACAAGGGCAACATCCTCGCGCTGTACAAGGATGGCGTTGCGGTGAAAGAGCTGGCCGAGGGCGACATGGGCGTGGTGGTGCTGGACGATACGCCGTTCTATGCCGAATCCGGCGGCCAGGTGGGCGACCGGGGCGAGTTGCGCGGTTCGGGCGGCATCTTTGCCGTGGAAGATACGCAAAAAATACAAGCGACTGTTTTCGGACATCATGGTGTGCTCAAAACGGGCAAGCTCGTTGTCGGTGGCGTTATAGCGGCGAAGGTTGATGTGCAGGCGCGTGCGAGCACCGAGCGCAACCACTCCGTCACCCACTTGATGCACAAGGCGCTGCGCGAGGTATTGGGCAGCCATGTGCAGCAGAAGGGTTCGCAGGTAGATCCGGGCAAGACGCGCTTTGACTTTGTGCACACACAGCCGATGACTGACGACGAAATCCGCAAGGTGGAAAATATCGTCAATGCCGAGATACTCGCCAACGCCGAATGTCAGGCGCGCGTGATGGGGATTGAGGATGCGCAAAAGACTGGCGCGATGATGTTGTTCGGCGAGAAATACGGCGATGAAGTGCGCGTGCTGGACATCGGCACCAGCCGCGAACTGTGCGGCGGTACGCATGTGAAGCGCACTGGCGACATCGGCCTGTTCAAAATTGTGGCAGAGAGCGGCGTGGCCGCGGGCGTGCGCCGCGTGGAAGCGGTGACCGGAGAGGGCGCGCTGGCGCTGGTGCAGCAGCAGGAAGACCAATTGCGCCATGTCGCCGCTGCCGTGAAGGCGCAGCCGCATGAAGCGGCGGCGCGCGTTGGGCAGGTGCTGGACAACGTGAAGGCGCTGGAGAAGGAATTGGCCGCGCTGAAATCGAAATTTGCTTCAGCGCAGGGTAATGAATTTGTTACGCAGGCGCAGGACGTTGGCGGTATAAAAGTGCTTGCCGTCGAGGTGGAGGGCGCTGATGCCACAACCTTGCGCGAAATGATGGATAAGACACGGGATAAATTTAAAAATTATGCCATTGTCTTTGCGGCTCAAAGTGAGGGGAAGGTTAGTTTATATGCAGGAACATCTGCCAGTTTGAATCCTGGATTAAAAGCTAATGAACTAGCGAATTTTGTTGCGCAACAGGTCGGCGGCAAGGGCGGCGGCAGGCCGGACATGGCGCAGGCGGGGGGCACGCAGCCGGAGAATCTTGCGGCTGCGCTGGCTTCCGTTCCGGCTTGGGTGAAGGCGAAGCTGTAGTTGTAGGTCGGGCTTCGCCCGACATCGTCATATCAACGGCGGGCAGAGCCCGCCCTACTGAATTGTAGGTGCGAATTTATTCGCACTTGACTCGATGGGCGTGCGAATGAATTCGCACCTACAAACCCGCCTGAGTTTTTCAGGATTGAGGAATGAACTTCACCACCCGCTCGGGCGTCAGTTGCATCATGCAGTTGAAGTGCCCCAGCGGGCATTCGCGCTTGAAGCAGGGGCTGCAGGGCAGGTCGAGGCGGATGACTTGCGCCTTGTCCGACAGCGGCGGGGTGAATTTCGGGCTGCTGGAGCCGAACAGCGCGAGCATGGTGCGGTCGAGCGCCGCCGCCAGGTGCATCAGGCCGGAATCGTTGCTCACCACGAGTGCGGCGCAGGAAAGCAGGGCGATGACTTCGGCGAGGTCGGTTTGTCCGCAGAGGTTGCGCGAGTGCTGGTTGCCTAGCGCCACGATCTTGTCGCCGATTTCCTTATCCTTGGGCGAGCCGACCAGCCAGATGGCGTAGCCGCGCGCTTCCAGGCGCTGCGCCAGCTCGGCGTAATAGGGCACCGGCCAGCGCTTGGCCGGGCCGAATTCCGCGCCGGGGCAGAACACCACGACCGGTTTATCCAGCGTCAACCCGAATTTTTGCAGCGCGCGCTGGCGCTGTTCTTCGCCGACGTTCAGGTGCGGGCGGGGGATGGGGCGGTGCACCGGGTGCATGGGCGCTTCGGCGAGCTGCGCGAAACGCTCGACCATCAGTGGCAACTGGTGCTTGTCCAGCTTGCGCGAGTCGGTCAGCAGGCCGAAGCGCATTTCGCCGCGAAAGCCGGTGCGGTGCGGGATATTGGCGAAATAGGGCGTGAGCGCGGACTTGAAGGAATTGGGCAGGACGATGACCTCATCGTAGCGAGCCTCGCGCAACTGCTTGCCGGCCTTCATGCGCGCCCCGATTTGCAGTGCCCCGTGCGGGAACGGGTTGATGATGACGTCATGCACTTCCGGCATCTGGCGCAGCAGCAATTCGGTCCATGGCGGTGCGAACACGTCTATGTGGCAGCCGGGATGGCGCTGCTTCAGGCGGGCGAACATGGGCTGTGCGAGCATGGTGTCGCCAACCCAGCTTGGAGATACCACCAATATCTTGTACATAGCAGAGCCCGGCAAGGTCTAGTGGTGGCCTGCGGGCAGCTCGCCCGAGAACTTGTAGAGCGTGCCGCAATAGGGGCAGCGCGCCTCGCCGGTTTTTTCCACAGCGATGAACACGCGCGGGTGCGCATTCCACAGGCTCATGTCCGCCGTGGGGCAGGACAGCGGCAAGTCGGCGGCGGTGACCTCTACGGTGCGTTGCGTGACGTGGTTGGTTTGCATGGCTTACCTCATGGGTCTTGAAGCAACGTAGGCCGGGCTTTGCCCGGCATGGTGGGCAAAGCCCACCCTACATATTGTTTAAACGTGCGCCAGCCAATCGGTATGCTGCGGGTTTTTCCCGCTTACGCAATCGAAGAACAGCGATTGCAGGCGATGGGTAATCGGGCCGCGCGAGCCGATGCCGATGGCGCGCGTGTCCAGTTCGCGGATAGGCGTAACTTCCGCTGCCGTGCCGGTGAAAAAGGCTTCATCACAGCAGTACACTTCGTCGCGGGTGATGCGTTTTTCGATCAACTCCAGCCCAAGGTCTTTCGCCAGCGTGATGATGGAATCGCGTGTGATGCCTTCCAGGCAGGAAGTCAGGTCAGGCGTATATAGCTTGCCCTTCTTCACGATGAACAGGTTTTCGCCAGCACCCTCGGCGACATAGCCTTCCGGGTCGAGCAGCAGGGCTTCGTCGTAGCCGTCGTGCGCCACTTCCTGGTGCGCCAGGATGGAGTTGGAATAAGAGCCGACCGATTTGGCGCGGCACATATTGATGTTCACATGGTGGCGGGTGAAGCTCGAAGTCTTCACGCGGATGCCTTTTGCCATGCCTTCTTCGCCCAAATAGGCGCCCCACGGCCAAGCGGCGATGGCGACATGCACGCTCAATGTCGTGGCGGCGATACCCATCGCTTCGGAGCCGAAGAACACGATGGGGCGGATGTAGCAGGATTCCAGCTTGTTGGCGCGCACCACTTCCTTGTGCGCTTCCATCAGCGTTTCCTTGTCAAACGGCATCTTCATCTTGAAGATGAAAGCAGAATTGAACAGCCGGTCGGTGTGCTCCTTTAGACGGAAAATTGCTGTGCCGCTGGTGGTTTTGTAGGCGCGCACGCCTTCGAACACGCCCATGCCGTAATGCAGAGTGTGGGTAAGAACGTGCGTGGTGGCTTCGCGCCAGGGTACGAGCTTGCCGTCGTACCAGATGAAGCCGTCGCGGTCGGACATGGACATGGTAGTTCCTTACTCAAGAGTGTCGCAAAACACGCATTCTATCGTTTTCCGGAGGGTTTATGAAGAACCTGGGGTATGAATGTTACAAAACGGGCCGGGTAATGGGGTGTGAACACTGGAATCGGCCCCGCAATGAGAGAGTTCGGGTATAGAATACACCGGGTCGTACCACTGTCCATTTGAGGAGAATGCAAAAAATGAATAAGACTCTGATGACGTTGTTTTTCCTGGGGCTTTCGGCTCAGGTCTTTGCCGCAGACACCATCAAGATTGCGATCACCGGGCCGTTCAGCGGCGGCTCTGCGCCGATGGGCGTTTCCATGCGCGATGGCGCGAAGCTGGCCATAGCCGAAATCAACGCCGCAGGCGGGATAGCCGTGGGCGGGAAGAAGATGAAGATTGAAATCATCGAGCGCGACGACGAGGGAAAGAACGACCGGGGCGCGCTGATCGCCCAGGAACTGGCCTCCATGGACGACCTTTCCGGGGTGATCGGCTCGGTCAATACCGGCGTGGTCATCGCGGGCGACAAGCATTTGCAGGAAAAAGGCATTACCAAGATCATCACTCCCGCCGCGGGCTCCGCCTCGATGACCCAGTGGAGCAAGGCCGGCGTGCCCGACCTCTCGATTTTCCGCTTCGCCGCGCATGACGGCATCCAGGCCGCGATGGTGGTGGAGGAGGCGATCAACCGCAAATACACCAAGGTCGCCCTGCTGTACGATTCGACCAACTACGGCGTTTCCGGACGCGATGACCTGCTGGCGCAGATCAAGGCCCAGGGCGGCAAGCTGGAAGTGGTCGCTGCCGAGAAATTCAACATCGGCGACAAGGATATGTCCGCGCAATTGCTGAAGGCCAAGAACGGCGGTGCGCAGGCTGTGCTGATCTGGGGCATCGGCCCGGAGCTGGCCGCTGTCGCCAACGACATGGACAAGCTGGGCATGAAGATGCCGCTGATCGGCGGCTGGACGCTCTCGATGTCGAATTTCATGGATAACTCCGGCAAGAACGGCAACGGCACGCTGATGCCGCAGACCTTCATCGAGGAACCGATCACTCCCAAGGCAAAGAGCTTCATTGACGCCTATCACAAGGCTTACAAGGTGGACCGCATCCCTTCCCCGGTTTCCGCCGCGCAGGGTTATGACGCCGTGTATATCTTTGCCGCCGCCGTGACGCAGGCGCAAAGCACCGACACCAGGAAGATCAAGGAAGCGCTGGAAGACCTGAAAGATCCGGTCAAGGGCGTGATTGCTGTCTGGAAGCACCCTTTCTCGAAGTGGAACCCGGCCGACGAAAGTACGCACGAAGCCTTCCGCCGCGCGAATGTGGTCATGGGCATGGTCAAGGATGGCCGTGTGGTGTTTGGCAACGAGGCTGACAAGCAGCGCCTGATCAAGCAAGAAAAGTAATTTTATGGAAGTAGTCCTCCAGATGGGGGTGAGCGGGGCCCTGATGGGCCTCGTTTACGCCCTGGTCGCGTACGGATTCCAGCTTACCTTTGCCACCAGCCGGAGCATCAATTTCGGGCAGGGCGAGCTGGTCATGGTCTCCGCCTTCATCAGCCTGACACTGCTCAATCTGGGGCTGCCTTATTGGCTGATGGCCCCTTTCGGCCTTTTGTCCGGCATTCTGCTCGGGCTGGTGGTGGAGCGGGTGGCGGTGCGCCTGGCGCTCGAGCAGAAGAGCGAGGGCTGGATACTGATGACCATCATCGTCGGCCTGTTCTTTTTTTCCGCGTCCGAAAATATCTGGGGCAGGGACGACCATCCGTTTCCCACGCCCATCTCATCCGACCCCCTGAATTTCTTCGGCATCCATGTGACGCCGGTTGAATTGTCGGTCGCCATCGGCGTGTTTGCGGTGATGGGCCTGGTCGAGTTGTTCAAGCGCAAAACGCTGTGGGGCAGGGCATTCGAGGCAGTTTCCGCCGACCGTGATGCAGCCGAGCTGATGGGCATTTCGGCGAAGCGGACCATCATGCTGTCTTACGGCCTTTCCGGGCTGGTCGCAGCCATGGCAGGTATTCTGGTTTCACCCATCACCACTGTCGGCCCGACCATGGCCTCGGCGCTGGTACTGAAGGCTTTCTCGGTGGCCGTGGTGGCCGGGCTCAACTCCGGCTTCGGCGTGGTGCTGGTAGGGCTGTTTCTGGGCGCGCTGGAAAGCCTGGCAAGTTATTACATCGGCAGCGGCTGGCGCGAAGCGCCCGGCCTCATCCTGCTCATCCTCGCCCTGGCCATCCGGCCCAACGGAATATTCGGCGTGGCCAGCATAAGGAAAGTGTAGCTTGAAAAGAATTTTGCTCGTCAACGGCGCCGAACTTGCCGCTTTTATCCTGCTTGCCTGCATTCCCCTTGCCGTCAGTAATTCCTTCGCACTGGGCCTGCTGACGCTGCTGGCCATCTACGGCATCCTGCTCATCGGGCTGGATGTCAGCGTGGGCTACCTGGGGCAGGTCAATCTCGGCCATGCGGCCTTCCTCGGCCTGGGCGCCTATGCGGCGGGTTTGTGCGTTTCGGTGTTCCACTTCTCCATGATGCCCGCCTTGCTTGCCGCATTTTCTACGGCACTGCTGTTCGGGGGGCTGCTGGCGTTTCCCGCCTTGCGCCTGGAAGGGCCGCAATTCGCCCTGGCCACGCTCAGTTTTTCCGCGCTCACCGCCACTGCCCTTGGCGAACTGGAAAGCATCACCAACGGCGCCCTCGGTTTGCAGGTGGATAGGCCGCCGCTGTTCGGCACGGTGTTCGGGGCGCAGGGTTTCTTCTGGCTGTGCCTGGCGCTGCTGGCGCTGACCTGGATGGGCATGAAAAACCTGCTTTCCTCGCATTGGGGCAGGGCGTTCGAGGCGTTGCGCGACAGCCCCATCGCCACCGATGCCATGGGCGTGGGCGTGTTCCGCTACAAGGTCGCGGCCTTCGCCCTGGGTTCAGGACTCGGCGGATTGGCGGGAGGGCTGTATGCCTTCAATTTCCAATTCCTGCAGCCCAACAGCTTTGCCTATGACCTGATGGTGATCCTGCTGCTGGGCGTGGTGCTGGGCGGGCGCAAGAGCCTGTGGGGGGCGTTTGTCGGCGCGTGCCTGATCGTGCTGTTGCCCAACCTGCTTTCCAACCGCATATTGTTCCAGGTGTTTTCTTTCACCGGGTTGTTGCTGGCCTGCCTGGCAGGCGTGTTCGGCTACATCAGGCTGCGCAGGATTTCATTCCAGATGGCGGCGCCCATTGCCAGCATGGCGCTGCTGGTGGTGGGCAGCATGCTGGTGACGAATACCGAGGACTGGCGCAAGGCGATTTTTGCGCTGATGCTGTTCTCGGTGGTGGTGGGCCTGCCCGAAGGGCTGATGGGCTTTGCCGGGAACCAGCTGGCACGGCTGTTCAGGGTTCCGCCGCCCCCGTTGCCCGCAGCCTCGCCGCTGGAGCCATTGTTGCCCGTAAAAGCGGGTGAGGGAACATTGCTGGATATTTCCGGGCTCAAGCGCCACTTCGGGGGCGTGAAGGCGCTGGACGGCATCTCCATGCAAGTGCAGGCCGGACAGGTGCACGGGCTGATCGGCCCGAACGGTTCCGGCAAGAGCACGCTGGTGAATGTGATCACCGGCCTGTACGCGCCGGGCGAGGGACAGATGCGCCTCGGCGGCGCGGCGCTGCCCAGAGGCAGTTTGTATCGTGCTGCCAGGGCGGGCATCGCGCGCACGTTCCAGAACTTGCAGGTCTTCTCGGAGCTGAGCGCGCTGGAGAACGTGATGGTCGCGCTGAAGGGCGCATACCGGACACCGTTGCCGCTGGTGCTGCTGGGCCTTTCCCGTGGCGAGGAAAAAAAGGCCCAGGCCGGCGCGCTTGCCTTGCTGGAGCTGGTGGGTCTTGCGGGCGAGGCGCGCACCAAGGCGAAAGACCTGCCCTACGGCGCGCAGCGCTTCCTGGAGATCGCGCGCGCGCTGGCGCGCAAGCCGAAACTGTTGATCCTCGACGAACCGGCGGCGGGGCTGGCGCATCCCGATGTGCTGGCCCTGACCGGCATCGTGCGCAACATCCGCGCACGCGGCATCACCACCATCCTGATCGAGCACCACATGAGCGTGGTGAACGAAGTGTGCGATTTTGTCACTGTGCTCGACGAAGGCAAGATCATCGCCCAGGGCTTGCCGGACGAGGTCAAGCGCAATCCGCGCGTGATCGAGGCCTATCTCGGCGACAGCCGGGAAAAAGCCAGGGTGCCGGGAAAGCCGGGCGAAGACATCACGCTGCGCGTCGAACACCTGCATGCGGGATATGGTGCAAGCAGGGTGCTGCACGGCGTGAGCTTCGAGGTGAAGACAGGCTCGGTGGTCGCGCTGATCGGCGCCAACGGCGCGGGCAAGACCACCGCCATGCGCGCCGTGTCGGGCATGCTGAAACCGGCCGGCGGGCGCATCCTGCTGGACGGACGCGAGGTGCAGCACTTGCCTGCCTCACGCATCGCGCGGCTGGGGCTGGCGCATGCGCCGGAAGGGCGCAGGGTGTTCGCACCGATGTCCGTCGAAGATAATCTGTTGCTGGGCGCTTATGCGCGCCTGCCCAAGGTATTCGGTTTCGCGGGCCAGGCTGGCGATGGCCTGGAAAAAGTCTATGCGCTATTCCCGCGCCTCAAGGAGAGACGCAAGCAGCCCGCAGGCACCCTGTCCGGCGGCGAGCAGCAAATGCTGGCCATAGGCCGCGCTCTGATGTCCAATCCCCGCATTATCCTGCTGGACGAGCCTTCGATGGGGCTGGCCCCGGTCATCGTGCAGGAGGTGTTCGAGACCCTGGGCGCGCTCAAGCAGCAAGGGGTCACAATGCTGCTGGTCGAGCAATTCGCCCGCAGCGCCCTGGCCGTGGCGGATTATGCCTATGTGCTGGAGCATGGCCGCATCGCCGTCGAGGGGACGCCCGAGGAGCTTGCACGGGATGAGCGGGTGCTGGAAGCTTATCTGGGTTAATTCCAAAAACCTTTATTAGCCACGGATTAACACGGATTGCCACGGATAATTGGCGCGTTGTCTTCAGCACTCGTGCCAGCTTGCAGGTGACATCACTCATCTTGCCGATTCCCGGTTTTATCGGTGTTAATCCATGTTAATCCGTGGCTAGTTTGCTCTGTTGGGGCTGCTTCCCATGCTGCTATAATTCGTGCTTTGGTTTCCCCCGTTTAACAATTTCCATGAGCACCATTTTTCCATGAGCATTCTGGCCTGGATCATTGCCTCCAGCATTCTGGGCGGCGCTCTGAGCGTGCTGTGTGCGGCGCTGTTTGCGCTCAACGCCGGCATGCAGCGCTACATCGGCGCGATGGTGAGCTATGCCATCGGGGCGATGCTTGGCGCGGTGTTTCTCGACATCCTGCCCGATGCGATCAAGCTTGCGCCCAACGCAGCGGTGCTGAGCGGCACGGTTTTGATTGGCATTCTGCTGTTCTTCGTGCTGGAAAAGCTGGTGTTGTGGCGGCACTGCCATCACGAGGGCTGTGAGGGACACGAATTGATCGCCAGCGAGCATGACCATGACCATGGGCGCAGCGGGCTGATGATCATGGTGGGTGACACGTTTCACAATTTTGTGGACGGCGTCATCATCGCGGCGGCCTTCCTGACCGACTTTCACCTTGGCGTCGTTACCAGCATGGCCATCATCGCGCACGAAATTCCGCAGGAGGTCGGCGACTTCGCCATCCTGCTGCATTCCGGCTATGGCAGGAAAAAGGCGCTGCAAATGAACCTGGTTTCCAGTTTCGCTTCGGTGGCGGGCGGTGTGCTGGGATATTTCACCCTGCAAACCATGCAATCGTGGGTGCCGGTGATGCTGGCCTTTGCCGCGGCCAGCCTGCTCTATGTATCCGTGGCCGACCTGATTCCGGGACTGCACAAGCGCGCAAGGCTGCGCGACACCGCACAGCAAGTGGGGCTGATCGTGCTGGGCGTGGGCACGGTGGCGCTGGCCATTGCGCTGATCAAGGAGTAGTTTGTTCCGGCGCCTTCAGCGCTGCGGCGGTCGAGGCGATGAGCAGTTGTTCGAAGTCTTCCGCCGCGACCGGTCTTGAATACAGGAATCCCTGGATGTAATCGCACCCGGCGCTGGCGAGGATGTCGCGCTGCGCTTCGGTCCCCACGCCTTCCGCTATCGCTTTCAGTCCCAGCTTGTGCGCCATGATGATGATGGCCTCGCACAGGGCCATGTCGCTCGGGCTGCTTCCCAGGTTGCGCACGAAAGACTGGTCTATCTTGAGATAGTCTATGTCCAGCTTGTTGAGGTAGGAGAGGGAAGAATAGCCGGTGCCGAAGTCGTCTATGGCGACCTGCACCCCGGCGTCGCGGAAGGCGAGCAGTTTGTCCTGTATCGAGCCTTCCACGTTCAGCAGCAATCCTTCGGTGATCTCGATGACCAGGCCGTGGCCGGGCAGGTCGATGGACTTGAGATAGCGTATCCATTCCTTTGAGTGGCTCAGGTCGTGGTGGAACTGCGCAGGCGAGCGGTTTACGCTGATCTGGAATCCGGGATGGTGGGTGGCGCGCCATTGCTTGCATTGCAGCATGGCCTGCTGGAATATCCAGTCGCCGATTTCGACGATCATCCCGGTTTCTTCCGCCAGCGGAATGAATTCCGCCGGGCTGACCATCCCTCGCACCGGGTGGTTCCAGCGGATCAGCGCCTCCGCCTTGTGTATGCTGCCGGTCGTCAGTTCCACGATGGGCTGGTAAAACACGCGGAACTGATTGCCATCCAGCGCGTTGCGCAGGTCGTTGATCAGGCGCATGCGCTTTTGCGCCGCTTCCTGCAAGGCGGCGGTGAAAAAGCTGGAGCGGTTGCGCCCCTGGTTTTTGGCCTGGTACATGGCCTGGTCGGCATTCTTGAGCAGGGCGTCGATGTCGGTGGAGTCGTGCGGGTAAAGGGTGATGCCCACGCTGGCGGAGACGAACACCTGGTCATCGCCGAGCAGGAACGGGGAAGCCAGGCGCTTGATGATTTTCCGTACGATATGGTCGACGTCCTTGGTGTCGTCCAGTTCGGAAAGGATCACGGTGAATTCGTCGCCGCCCAGGCGCGCCACGGTGTCGGTTTCGCGCACGCATTCGCTGATGCGCCTGGCCGCTTCGATCAGCAGCATGTCGCCCTTGTCATGGCCCAGGGTATCGTTCACCTCCTTGAAACGGTCCAGGTCTATCAGCATCAGCGCCATCGGCCAGCCGGAGCGGTGCGATTTTTTTGTCTCCTGTTCCAGGCGGTCGCGGAACAGGCTGCGGTTGGGCAGCTTGGTGAGCGAATCGAAATTGGCATGGCGCAGGATGCTTTTCTCGGTATTCTTGCGCTCGGTGATATCGCGCGAGGAACAATACATCATGGTCGATCCGTCCATGGTGATAGTCCTGGCGTTGACCTCTACATCGATCAGGCTGCCGTCCTTGCAGCGGTGCTGGGTTTCAAAGGTGACGCCCATTTCGAGCAATTCCTCCAGCCGTTCGCGCATTTGGCCGTCGGACCATTGCGCGTCCCATTGCGAGACGTGCATGCCCTGCATCTCCTGGCGGGTGTAGCCCAGCATGCGGCAGAAGGAATCGCTCATCAGCGCCAGCTTGCCGCTCTTGTCCAGAATGTGTATCCCGTCGCTGGCGGTGCGCAACAGCATTTCGTTCTTCTGGCTCTCATATTCCAGGGCAAGTTTCGCCTGACGGTCGGTGGTGATGTCGCGCACCGTCGCCTGCAGCGATGGTACGCCGCTCACGTCCACCCTGGTCAGCAGCACATTGGCAAAAAACGGCTTGCCGTCGAGGCGCCGGTGCTCCCACTCGAAAGAGTGCGAGCCTTCGCGCATGGCTTTTTCGAACATTTCATTTGCCATTTCAGCGGAAGGCCGGCCATTCGGCTGCCGCCGGGGAGAGACATCCATGAAACCCGCTGCGGTGAAAAGTTCCTTGTTGACGGCGCCGAACAGGCGCAGTGTAGCCAGGTTGGCGGAGGTGAATTGCCACGATGGCGGCGCGAGCGTCATCAGCGCGTCGCGCGAATTTTCGAACAGGAGGCGGTGCTTCTTCTCGCTCGCGAACAGCGCGGTCTCCACCTGCTGGCGCGCGGCGTAGTTCTTGGCGGCGAGGATCAGGCTTGCGCAGCTCATGCTCACCGGCTCGAGTTCCTTGCACATCGCCTCATGGTAGCCGCTGGGGCTGTTGGCGATGCCGAATATCCCGATCACTTCGTCCCACTGGTAAAGCGGCAGGCCGAGGAAGGTTTTCATGGGCGGATGGCCGGACGGCGGGGTACCCACGCGGGGATCGTGCAGGGCATGGTTGGCGATGACGGGCTTGCCGCCGGTTATCACCGCGCCGATCAGGTTATTGAAATTGTGTATCTCGAAACCGCGCTGGTAATGGTTTTCCAGGAAATCGCGGTGTTCGGAATCCCAGGCGCTGCTGTATACCGCGCGTTCCTTGATGTAGGGCGAACCATCGTTATCGTACAAAATCTCGCCGATGAAACCATATTCGCTGCCAGTCAAGTGCAGCGCAAGGTCCAGCAGCTTGTCGAACGCGGGACGTCCGGGCTCCTCGATGAATAGTTGCAGTGCCTCGCAAATCGCGGACAGCATTTCCTTGTACTCACCGGGAGTGAGGGCAAACGGATGGCTGCCGTCGGCGGGCGGCGCTGCTCCGGCTTGGCGGCCGGTGCGGATCTCGTCAGTCAACGGAAGCTCCCCGGCCGGGCGATGACACCCACGGCTTCCGCTCGGGAAAGAGGATGAGTTTAGGCAAATCTGGCATCCTGATATGTTAAATCCGTGAAGCTGGATTTGATTGGGTGTTTTCCCTTATTTACTGATTGTGCATTTTACTGGAATTATTACGGTTTGGGCATTGCTGTTTGGGCTTGGCGGTTTGTGCATTACTGCTGCCGAATCAAACAGCTTCTGTTGCTTGGGCAGGATCATGCCGACAGTGATTTTCCAGGTTGCGGGGATGCGCTCATTAGGGTGTTGTATTTTAGGCAAATCGAGAAAATTATTTTGTTCTATGTTAGATTAGCCCGGTCAATTTGTGGCTTTATTTCAGGGTGCGGGGGGTATCTGTATGAAAAATTTTAAATTTTCGTCTGTTGTCGTGTCGCTGCTGCTGTTGGCGGGGTGTGCTTCCAATATCACCGGCTCGGTGAAGTTTATGGATCGTGAAAGCAAGCCGGAAGCGGATGCCAAGCTTGAGGGCATTGTGGTCAATATGATCAACATAACCTCGCAGATCGGCGAAGCTTCCTATTCCGTGAAAACCGACAATAAGGGAAAATTTGCAGCCGACCCGAAACAGCTGAAGCCAGGCACCTACAAAATAGAAGTCAATGAACCCGGGTATTTGCCGGCCAGCAAGACGATAGAATTCAAGGATTCCTCGCGCGAAGTCGAGATTGAATTGAAGAAAATGCCCACGGGGGGTGGGCGTTCTTACCGCGGGATGCAGTCCGACAAGGACAAGATCATCAACCCCGGCGAAGTAAACATCCAGCCACCTTCAATGTAATTTCGCTCAGCGGGCGTTGCGGCGCATGGCATCACGATATTGCGCCGCTGCGCCTGGAATTCAACATATCTGCCACTTCAAAAACGGGATCTTCTCCATGAAAATCAAATTGTGGTTCACCTTCGTCGCGGTTGCATTTCTGATGGTGCTTGGCGGGTGTGCGCCCAAGCCGGTTGATTTTGATTTAAGCGTCACAGTCACTTTTGACGGGCGTCCGCTTGCCGATGCGGATGTATATGTGGATGGTGCCAAAGTCGGCAAGACCGATGAGAAGGGTGTGTTTGCCCAGGCACAGGCCAAGGTGGCCGATCATCCGGTCAAGGTTGAGGTGAAGAAAGAGGGCGGCAAGATACGGCTGTTGCCTTGGGAGACGACTTTCAGCGTGAAGGCGCGCAAGGATGAAAAGGCGCCCCATGAGAACCAGGTCTTTAACGTTGAATTGCAGCGATTTGTGATTGTCTCGGTGACGCATGACGCCAAGCCTGTGGCCGGGGCGCAAGTCAGCGCAGGCGGCAAGGAAGCCGGCGTGACCGGTGCCGACGGCACGTTGCAGGTGGGTTTCGGCAAGTTCCCTGCCACGGGATTGCGCCTTGAGGCGCACAAAGAGGGAGCCGGACAAGCGGAAGTCGCATATAAAGGAGATTCGGGCGACAAGGTGGACATGGCGCTCTATGCCGAGGCCATCGTGAAGGTGGAGGCCGTTGAGGAGCGCAATGGCGTGGTCAAGCCGATCCAGGGTGCGGCCGTGTCAGTGAATGGCCGCGATGTCGGCAAGACCGGCTCGAACGGGGTGTACACCTATCACCAGAAGGGCAAACTGGGCGGCACCGTTCCCGTGCGCATCAACGCCCCCGGCTATGTGCCTTCTACCTTCACGCACCAGGTCAAGCTGGGTGGCCTCGTCAATTTGCGGCAATTCCTCTATTCCGGCGCCGCAGCCCAGCCGCGTGTTGCCGTGTTCGGCTTTTCAGCCAACACGCGCGGTGAGGACATCAGCGATGTCGTAAAAACCGTGGAGCCGCGCTTTGTCGAAGAGCTGTTCGGCAAGAAAGTATTCAAGCAGGTTCCCACGGCCACCGCCAAGAGCCTGGCCCAGCGCTCCAAGCTGAATTTTGCCAAGCTCAAGGCCACAGGCTGGCGCGGCACCCCGCTGGCAGAGGCAGTCGACGTCCTGGTGTTCGGCAGTATAGCCAGGGGCGAAAATGATACCTTCATCGTCGAGGCCAGCTTCTATGAGCCGGACGGCAAGCTGGTCATGACACAGGCGATCGTCCTCAGCAGTACCGGCAGCTGGCGCGTGGGCAGGGCGATGAGCGAACTGGTGTCGAATGCCGTATCCAATTATCCGTTCTCGGGCATGGTGGTCGGGGTGAATGATGGAAACGCCCAGATCAACCTGGGGCGCAGCCAATACGACCTCGGCAGCGATGACGTGTTCATTGCCAAATCCGTCAAGCGCGATGAGGAAGGCCGCATCACAGGCTTCGCCGACGGCGGCACCTACAGGGTGGGACGCGGCGCCGGCGACAACCTGACCGAGATCAAGCCCGAGTCTCCGGGCGCCGTTGTCAGGCTGGGCGATCGCGTAGTGCGCCTGAATGCAGCTTCATCCAGCAAGCAGGATGGGGCGGACAAGGTGACTTTCTCCGTGAGCGGCGGCAAGGGCGGCAAGGGCGAAGCGCTGGCCGGGGCTAACCTGTATATAGACGAGCACTGGGCAGGTACGACAGACCGCTCGGGCGAGGCTGCCGTGCAGCTGCGGCTGGGGCATAAATACAAGCTGATCGTTTACCATCACGGCTATGAGCAGGCTTCCCAGACAATAGATCCCGAGAAAAAAGGGGAGCACTACCAGTTCGCCCTGAAATCCTTCAGCAGCGACCTGACTGTGGAAAGCGAGCCTTCCGGAGCTGCGGTGTATCTTGACGATACGCGCATCGGCACCACGCCGATCACCAAGGCTTATCCCGTCACCCTGGGCTTCCATACCCTGCGTGTAGATGCGGGCGGCGGTTTCCGCGCCTGGGAAGAGGTGGTCGAATTCGACAAATCCGAAGAGGCGCTCACCGGCAGCCGCATGGTCACCCTTTACAAGGATTACCTCAAGGCGGCTCAAAAGGCGGAAGAGGAGGGCCATGTGGACGAGGCAATCCGGCTGTATTCCGCGGCGCCGAGAGAGCATCCGGACTATGCGGAATTGCACAACCGCCTGGGCCAGCTTTACCTGGACGACAAGCATGATGTCGATCATGCATTGGCGGAGTTTGAGCGCGTGCAGGCGATTCCAGAAGTCCAGGAGCTGGTGTTCAAGCAATATGCGGTGGTTTACACCAACCTGGGCAAGGCTTACTACGCCAAGGGCGAAGCGCTGGTGAAAGCCAAGCAGCGCAACGAAGCGCTGGAGTATTTCGCCAAGGCCGTCAAGGCACTGGAACGCGCGCGGGAAAACACCCGGTTCTTCCCGGAAGACAGGCATGACGAAGCGGTGCATGACACCTACTACTACCGGGCGCTGGCGTACCAGAACCTGTACCAGATCACCGGGCGCGAGTCGCTGCGCACCAATGTGGAGCTGGCATGGAACGAGTACATTGATTTCTTCCCCGAAAAATTGCGCGGCAATGCCGATTTCGAGCGCCTGCACGAGTCCGGCCTTTCGATGTCCAGGCAATTCGAGGGTAAATAATCGATGTTGATCCGCAAGATTAGCGCAGGCGTGCTGTGGGCGGCGCTTGTGCCGGCGCATGCGATGGCCCAGGGTGTCCTGGCACCCAGTGCGCCCGTCCAGAGCGCGACCGTCCCAAGTTCGTCTGTCCAGAATGCACAGGCGCAAGAACCGGTCTTGAAGCCGGTTTTTGTGAAGCCGCTATTTGCCGAGGGCGGGAAGGGGCATAACGACTCCAGCCCGATCTGGGCGAATGGCGGCGGCTTGCTGGCCATCGAGCGCGCGGAAGAATCGAAGCGCGAAATCGTCATTGCCCGCACCGACGGCACCATCGTGAAAAATGTCTATTACCAGACAGACGAAGACGATCTGGGCCTAGGGGCCTTGCTGCCCGATCTCGGCAAATCCGTGAGCTACAACTCCGGCATAACCTGGTCGAAGGATGGCGACAAGTTCGTCTTCATGAGCAATGCGGGCGAGGGGAATTACGACCTGTATCTGGGCACGCTTGAGAGTAAGGCAGTGCTGCGCCTGACCAAGGATCCGCAGAAAGACGGCCAGCCGAACTGGTCGCCAGTGGGCGGGCCGGTGGTGTTCGTGTCCGGCAGGGAAGGGGCGGCGCACTTGTTCCTGATGGATGCGGCGAGCATGAAGACCGTGCGCATATCCATGGGCGAAAAGAGCTGTCTCTATCCGCGCTGGTCCCCCGACGGGAAACGCATCGCGGCAACCTGCGGCGCCAACGAGAACCATGACATTGTCGTATTCGACGGGTTGCCTGACATAATGCCCCCGCCAGTCCAGCCCCAAGCCGCGCAAGGCACTACCGCGTCGGGCGCGCGCGCGCCGGCCAAAACGGCCCAGGCCCAGTCAAAGCAATCGCCCGAATCCAAAGCGCCCGAACCCCCGGCCAAGCCGCCGGTGGAGCATGCGCTGACGACCTGGCGTTACGATGACCTGAGTCCCTCATGGTCGCCCGATGGCAAACATATTGCCTTCTACTCCAATTACAACCCGGAAGGCGACCCTAAAATATGGTCGCTGCTGGTGATCGAGGCGGACGGCAGCACGCCGTCCGAGGGCGACAAGCTGGCCGCCACGGTGGTGGCATACAACGTGGTTCCGGATGTTTCGCTGGGCCCGGCCTGGCTTCCCGACAGCAAACACATCGCCTACGTGCGCAACGGCAAGCAGGATTACAGCCCGATTTACGTGGTTGACGTGAACACGCGCAAGGAAGCGCGCCTGGAAACGGGCACCAACATCAATCACGACCTGGCCATCTCCACGGATGGCATGCTCGCCTTCCGCGCGCAGGTTGAACAGTGGGACCAGATATTTCTCGTTAAATTTCCAGAGGTGGACAAATGAACGCCCCAAGTATCTTGACCGGCAGCATGTTGAGCAGAAACGTCGTGCAAGGTCTCGTGGCCGTGTGCCTGCTGTGCTCGTCTGTCAGCCTGCTTGCCGCAGAAGAGGCGACGCAGAAGGCAGCCCAACTGCTTGAAAAACACTACTACGAATCGGCGGCGGCCGCGCTGCGCGCCGCCTCCGGCGGAGGCGAACTGCAGCCGGTGGCGGCGCTGACGCTGGCGCGCGCCTATTCCAGCAACGCCCAGTTGTATCGCGCCCTGCAGCGTTCGTCGCTGGACATCGGCGTCATGTACCTGAAAAAGCTCGCGGCGCAAGGCGGGGGCGACCGCAGCGTTTATGTTCCGCTGTATTACGGCGAATACCTGGCCCAGGCAGGCAAGCCGGGCGAGAGCGCCGCCCAATTGCGCCGATTCATCGGGCAAAAGGGCGCAAACCCGGCCTATCGCGAGCTGGCGCAGGCTGACCTGTCCGTAGCGCAGAAATCGGCCTTGCCTGCTGAGCAGCCCAAGGATCCCCTGGCGAAGAGCGAGTTTGCCGCCATCATGAGCATGACGCCAGCGCGCCGCACCGAAGCGGCCACGCAGATCGAGCAGGCCCTGGCGGAACTGACCAAGGCCAACCAGCCGCTGCCGGTCAGGGCCATCACCAACGCGATAGCCGTCTATGCGCGCAGCGGGCATGCGGATAAGGCTTTCGCCCTGCTGCGCAGCGCCGATGTGGGGCTGCCGTCCTACGAGGAAAACATCAGCAAGAGCAAGGTGGTGCGGTTCTACGATCCTGCGCTGCTCGCAAACCTGGCCGAACTCGACCAGGCGGAGGCGGAACGGCTGCTGCTGCGCGTCAGGAACGATGCGAAGTACAAGTCCGTCGCCGGTTATTTCCTGGCCGATCTGTACCTGAACAACAGCCAATTCGGCGATGCCGCAAAATTGCTCCCGGAATTGCTTGCCGCGACCGATCTTCCCGCCGCTTTTCATGATCGCGTGGCCCTGATGCAGGCGGTGCTGGAATCGCGCACCGGCAAGGCGGCGCAAGGCAAAGCCAGGTTTGCCGAACTGGGGAGCAAGTTTAGCGACGAGCCCGTGATGCTGGCCGAAATCCTGCGGTACTGCGTCCGTTTCAAGGCGAGCTGCCCCAGCGTGGTGGCGCGCGCGCGCACCGTGGCCACGGCATATCAGGGCGAGCGCTACCGCAGCCTGCATTTTGCGGTCGGCGAGCAGTATGCCGCCGAGGGGAAAAACGAACGCGCGTTGCAGGAAATGGAAACCGCGCGCGACAAGAGCAACAAGAACAGGATAGACACCAACGATCCCCTGTTGCTGGCGCGCCTGGCCGATCTGTATTTTGCCGGCAAGAGCTTCTCCGAATCGCTGGAGATATATTTCGAAATGAGCAAGGAATTTCCCGCAGTCCGTCAATTGCAGGAAACGGGGCAGGGAGTGTATTCGACCGAGTATCGTAGCGCAGGTGATGCCAAGATATTCTGATTTACACCGCAGTTGGGTGGAAACCGGCAGCTAGTTACAAGTTAACAGTGAGGAGTGAATCATGAGAAAAATGCGAACAAATGTTTTCCGGAAACCGGGTATCTGGATGCTGGCCCTGCTGTCCGGTCTGCTGTTGGGACAGGCTGCCGGTGCGGAGGAAGCAGCGCCCGCCGCAGGCAAGGGCTCGACGCTGAGCTACGGCGAATACGGACGCCCCACCACGCTCGACCCCATCACCAGCAACGACATGATTTCGACGCGCATCACCGAACTCCTGTTCAACGGCCTGGTGGGCATCAACAACAAGCAGCAGATCGTGCCCGAGCTTGCGGAAAGCTGGGATCAATCTTCAGACGGACTGCAATACACCTTCCACCTGCGCAAGGATGTGAAATGGCATCCCAAGGCGGGAGAGGAAGCGAAGCTTTTCTCCGCCGACGACGTGGTGTTCACCTACAACATCATGATGCACCCGCGCACCGTCACCCCGCTCAAGGTGCGTTACGAGTTCATTGCCGAAGTGAAGAAGCTGGATGCCAACACCGTGCGCTTCACCCTGAAGCGCCCGATCATGAATGCGCTGCCGAAGTTCACCTTCAAGATCATTCCCGAGTTCGGCCCGTCCAACGCCGCCTTCCTCGGGCGCGATGACCCGTTCGTGCAGCACCCCATCGGCACCGGCCCCTACCGTTACAAGGAAACCACGGCCAATGGCGAGATCGTGCTGGAAGCGAACCCCGACTACTTCAAGGGCAAGCCCAGGATCGCGCGTTTTGTCGCCAAGCCTTTCGCCGACCAGAACATCATGAACCAGGCACTGATGTACGGCAGCATAGACATGTCGGTGCTGGTCAACCCGCGCAACGTGCCGGAAATCCAGGGCGACAAGCGCCTGCGCCTGCAATCGTACAGCGCGCTGTCCTACCAGTTCTTCGGCTTCAACACGCGCAACCCGCTGCTGGCCGACAAGCGCGTGCGCAAGGCATTCACGCTGGCGATAAACCGCAACGAGATGCTGAAATCTTTCTTCAACAACCAGGGCACCGTCATTTCCGGCCCGTTCGCTCCCGGCTCGTGGGCCTACAACCTGGACGTGAAACCGCTCCCGTTTGACGCGGCAGCCGCCGAAAAGCTGCTGACCGACGCCGGGTTCACCAAGGGCAGCGACGGCATCATGGTGAAGGACGGCAAGCGCCTGTCACTCTCGCTCAAGGTGCCTATCGCCCAGGAAAGCGAATCGGTCAAGCGCGTGGTGCTGGCATTCAAGAATTACTTGCAGCATGTCGGTGCCGAGGTCAACGTCGAATTCCTGGAATGGCAGTCCTGGAAAGAAGCGGTGTTCCTGAATCACGACTTCGACATCATGTTCGCTTCCTGGGTGTTTGACGATTCCGCCGACATCTCTTCCCTGTTCCACTCCGGAGAGATCGGCGCATGGCGCAACAACTTCGGCGGCTACACCAACCCGGAAATCGACAGCCTGCTGGTCGAGGCCAAGAACACGCTGGACCACGAAAAGCGCCGCACCATCTATCGCAAGCTGCATGAAAGGCTGGCCGACGAAGCGCCCTACACCTTCCTGTGGACGCTCACCAACTATGCCGCATACGACCGAAAGGTGCGCGCGGTGCAGATCCACCCGTACAAATTCTTCTCCTATGCCGATAGCTGGTATATCGGCAACGGCGAAGACAAGGGTGAGCCGGTGGACGCGCCCGCCAAGGCGAAATAAATGGGATGCCCGTTCGAAACAGGCCCGCTTTGCGGCGGGCCGCGCGCGGCTGTTTCCCCCGGGATGGTTAAGAGGTTGCCTAAGGCCGGCATGCCTAAGGCCAGTATGCCTAAGGCCGGTATGAAAGGATCGAGCTGGTGAAAAGCTTTCCCCTGATGGCGGTGGTGAAAGTGCTGTCGCGCGAGCTCGCCGCCACAGCGGCCTTGCTGCTGGGCGTGAGCCTGGTGGTGTTCGTGATCCTGTACCTGTCGCCCGGTGACCCGTTCGCGGCGCTGTTGGGCGGGCGCAACCTGTCGGGAGAGGAGCGCGACGCCGCTTTCGAGGCGCTCGGCATCCCCAAGACCTGGTATGGGCAATACCTGGCCTGGGTGGGCCACGTGCTGCAGGGCGATTTCGGCATGTCCATCAGCAGCGGGCAGCCGGTGGCTCATGTGCTTTTCACCAGCGGCGCAAACACCTTGTTCCTCACGGTCGGTTCGCTGGTGGTCACGCTGGGTGTCGCCATTCCCATCGCTGCGATTGCGGCGATGCGACCCGCCAGCCGCATTGCGCGCTCCAGCACCTTGATGGTTTACCTGGTGTCGGCCCTGCCCACCTTCTGGCTGGGCTACATGCTCATCTATTTTTTCACCAAGCAACTCGGCCTGTTCCCCATCCTGTCCGCCACGGACGAGAGCCAGCAGCTAAGCTGGCTGTATGCCCTGCTGCCGGTGGTACTGCTGGGTCTGGGCAATGGCGCGCTGTCGGAAATCGTGCGCTACCTGCGCGAGGAAATCTCCCGCGTAATGAGCGAGGAATACGTGCGCACGGCGCGCGCCAAGGGTGCCTCCATCTGGCGGCACGCCTACAAGGAAGCGCTGCTGCTGCCGGTGTCGCAGATCATCGCGGCCAAGATGCCCTTTGTGCTGGGCGGCGCGATCATCGTCGAACAGGTGTTCAACTGGCCGGGGCTGGGCCGCGTGGCGTGGCAGGCGGCGCAAGACCGCGATTATCCCGTCATCATGGCCATTACGCTACTGGCCGCGATCGTGGTGCGCCTGGGCAGCTTCTTCCACAGAACGGTGTATGTCGCGGTGAACCCGCGCGCTTCGCATCAATGAGCGATTAAGTTTTGGAAATTGGGCCCGGGAATTTGAACCTGGGATATTGGGTTTAGGATACTGAATGAAATTTACCTACCGGCAGGAAGTTGACACCGTCAGCGAATATTCATCGTTCTCCGCATGGAAGAGCGCAAGGCGCAGCGACCGCCTGAGCGTAATCTACGGCCTGGTCGTGGTGTGCGTGGTGCTGGTGTCCTATGTGCTGGGCGCATTCAAATGGCTGCCGCATGACCCGGATGCGATGGAAATAGAAGCAATGATGTTGCCCCCGTTCAGCGACGGCTACCTGCTGGGCACCGATTTCATGGGGCGCGACATCCTGACCCGCCTGATCCTCGGCATCCAGGCCTATTTCCTGCCGGGCCTGCTTGCCGTATGCCTTTCGCTGGGCCTGGGTTCGCTCCTGGGCGTGCTCGCGGGCTATCGCGGCGGGCGCGCGGAAGCCGGGGTGACTTATTTTTCCAACCTGATCGATTCCCTGCCGCGCATGGTGCTGATGCTGCTGGTGATCGCCGCGTTCCGCCCCAACATCTTCATCATCATGCTGGTGTTCGGCATCACCACCGCGCCCACCATCGCCATGCTGGTGAAAAGCAAAGTGCTGATGCTCAAGGAGCGCAACTTCATCGAGTCGGCAGTGGCGCTGGGCCTGTCTCCGGCAACGATCATTTTCAAGCACATCCTCTGGTATAACTGCCGCGCGCTGCTGCTGATCCAGGCGACCATCGGCATGGCCGAAGCGGTGCTGCTGGAAACCAGCCTCAGCTATCTCGGCTTCGGCGTGCAGGAGCCGACCCCCTCCTGGGGCAACATGGTGCAGGCGGGGGCGAACTACCTGATGCAGGGCAACTTCTGGCCCTCCACCGCACCTGCCATCGCGATCATGCTCACCGTGCTGGGCTTCCACCTGCTGGGCGACGGCCTGAATAACATCTTCGAATGGAAGCAGAGCCGATGAGCGAGCAAATGAATAAGCCGCCCTTGCTGCGCATCGAAGACCTGCGCACCTATTTCTATTCGCGCGTGAAGCGCGCCTTCGTGCGCTCGGTGGACGGCGTTGACCTCGAAGTGATGCACGGCGAAACGCTGGGCATCGTCGGCGAGAGCGGCAGCGGCAAGAGCGTCACCATGCTATCTGCCATGGGGCTGGTCACCACCACCCCGGGCGTCATCACCGGCAAGGTCACTTTTCACGACGAGTCCCCCAAGGACTTGCTGGAGGGGCTGGATGCCAACGTCAAGCTCGAGCGCCGCGAAGGGCGCATCATGCGTGTAGCCAAGGACAACCAGCTCTGGCAAAAACAGGCCGACCGCAACCTGAAGGGCGTGCGCGGCGGCAAAATCTCCATGATCTTCCAGAACCCCAGGGCCGCGCTCAATCCTTTCGAGACCGTGGGCAAACAGATCGCCGAGGCCGTGCGCCTGCACACCAACATCAAGGGCGCGGCGGAGGCGAAAGAGAAGGCCATGTACTGGCTTGAGCAGGTGCGCATCGATTCGCCGCGCATGCGCTACGGCAACCATCCTTATGGACTTTCCGGCGGCATGAGCCAGCGCGCCATGATCGCCATGGCGCTGGCCGCCGAGCCTAAAATGCTCATCGCCGACGAACCCACCACCGGGCTGGACGCCACCATACAGGCGCGCATCGTCGACCTGCTCGACGACCTTAAGGCGCGCCTGGGCATGACCATGGTGCTCATCAGCCACGACATCGGCGTGATCTCGCGCCTCTCCGACCGCATCGCCGTCATGTACGGCGGGCGCGTGATGGAAACCGGGCCTGCCGCCGAAGTGCTGGACGAACACGCCGAAGGCCACCCCTATACGCGCGCGCTGCTCAGCTCCACCCCGCGTCCGGAAAACGTCCTGGCCTCGGGCCACCTGCCCGCCATCGAGGGCGAAGTGCTCGACACCATCAACGTGCCGCCGGGGTGCAGATTCAAGGCGCGCTGCCAGCGCATCAACGACACCGTGCGCCCGCACTGCGAAAGCCAGGAGCCGGAACTGTTCGAGCTTGGATCGGACAGGCGCATCCGCTGCTGGCTGTACGCACCCAAATAATTTTCGGAATCAGGACAAATGCCAGAGCCAAAACAAGAAGTGCCAATACTTGAGGCCCCGTTATTGGAAGTGCGGGACCTGCGCAAGCACTTCGCCACCCGGCGCGGCCTGCTCAGCGCACTGTCGCGCGAGGCGGGTTCGCAGGTGATTCCGGCCATAGACGGCGTGAGCTTCGACCTGCACGAGAACGAAACACTGGGGCTGGTCGGCGAATCGGGCTGCGGCAAGACCACCACCGGCAAGGCCATCCTCAAGCTGCATAACGTGACCAGCGGCACCATCCGCTACCGGGGCGCGGACATCACCAGCCAGACCCAGGCACAATTCCGCCCGCTGCGCCGCGACATCCAGATGATCTTCCAGGACCTCGACGCCGCGCTCAACCCCAAGGTGCGCATCCAGGACATCCTGAACGAGGCCGTGCGCATAGGCGAGCCCGGGGCGGACAAGGAAGCCGTGCAGCGCCGCATCTACGAACTGCTCGACCTGGTGAACCTCAAGAAGAACAAGCTCGCCAACTTCCCGTCTGAATTATCCGGCGGCGAAAAGCGCCGCATCGGCATCGCCCGCGTGCTGGCCGTGCGCCCCAAGCTGATCGTGGCCGACGAACCCACCAGCGCGCTCGACGTCTCCATCCAGGCCCAGGTCATCAACCTGATGCGCGACTTGCAGGCGCAATTCGGCTTATCTTATTTGTTCATCTCGCACGACCTGCAACTGGTCGAGCTGATGAGCCACCGCGTCGCCGTCATGTACCTCGGCCAGATCGTCGAAATGGGCCCGGCGAAGGAAGTGGCGAAACACCCCAAGCATCCCTATACCTCCATCCTATGGGCCTCCATCGTCGAGAAGCGCTCCAAAGAGATAGAGGATGGCGGCGCTGCGCCCGCCTGGGGCGTGTTCGATTTCGAACGCCCACGGGGCGGCTGCCGCTTCGCCCCGCGCTGCCCGGTGTATGCCGCGCGCGGCAAGCCTGCCATCTGCACCGATTCGGCCAGTGCGCCCACGCTCCAGCCGACGGGCGAGGGGCGGGTGGTGGCGTGTCATTTTCCTCTTTGATTCCGTAGGTCGGGTTAGGCCGCAGGCCGTAACCCGACATGTCGGGCGCAGCCCGAACTAACCTGACATACGAAGCTCAATAGGTGAAGCATGTCCTCCGTAGATGAAATGCGCTCACAGTCAGCCCGTATTTACCTCATGGCTGGCATAGGGTTGCTAATCCTCGGAATAGCCATCTCGCTCCTGGGTTCGTCTTTCGGCGGGATTTTTGTTTTCCTGGGATTGGCATTCCTGGTGGCGGGAGCTTTTTCGTTCACCTCCAGGTCGGTTGTTGAAGGAACGCCCGCACTGTTAAACATGATTTCGCGCCACACCGAGCCGGAATGGGATGGAGAAGTCCTCCATACCGATGGCGGCGCCTACAAGATTCGCTATCGCTTCGACCATCGCGGACAGCCCCATTTTGTCGCGAATGACATCTGCCTTGCCATCGGGGCTAAGACGCCGCACAAGGGTGAGCTGAAATGTGATGGGGTATCCCTCACGATACAAGCCGAACATCCCAGCTTCTCGCGTGAGGCTGTCGAGGCCTACCTGATGCCCCTGGCCCTCAAAAACCACGAAGCGAACCGTCTTCTGACTTTGTTGCGCAATGACGTATTCCGCAAGCTGGATAAGCAAAGGGAACAGGCTAAATTAATTGCCTAGTAGCGTAGGGTGCTTTATTCCCGGAAACATGGCGCGGGGCTAGGTCATTTGCTTTTGATTATCGACGCGAGTGCTTCATGAAGTGGCTCCGGTATTCCGTCATGGGATTCCAAGTAATAAAGCTTGTTGGATGCGGGATCAATGCGTTGCAGGATGCGTTGGTCATCATCGCTTTCTGCAAGCAGAAGGAATTCCCCCTGTTCAAGCACCACGCGATATGCCGAATGCTCGTCGAAAAGAGCCCAATTGGCCGGGCAATCCTTGCCATGAGCCGCCAGGTAATTTTTCCATAGCGGCAGAATGAGCTTTGCCACTTTGGAATCGGCAGATAAACGAAGCGGGTCATCGAGCAGCGTGACCGTGGGTGCGGCATCCCAGCGGGCAAATGCAATACTCTTTGGCGAGGGATGAATTTGAAAATCGAAGACACGGCCCGCAATACAGCCCAGCGTGGCTTTATACATCTGCCCCTTGGCGCTGAACCGGACTTCCGCAATGTTGATTTCATCCTTGCAGGTAAAAAGCGGTAGTCTTAGCCTATTGTTTTTCAGATAGACGTCAATTTCATTCCACTGAACTAGCCGCTGCACTTTGGAAATCGCGGCCACCTGTGCGTCGTATATGAACCGGGCTGGTTCCGATAATGCTGTGCGCATTGCGGCGATTAGCTGTTCTTCCAGCGGGGTGTATCGTTTCCAGAGGAGAGAAAGGCGCTGGTGGGGCTTCATGGTCGCGGGCGGCTTATGTTTGAATGATGGGGCGAGCAGGGTGGGATGCGAGAGGAACGAACCGCACCGCACCCTTCGGGTCATACTATACATAGGTTACTTTACGGCTGCATTACATCCGATGCCTGTCGGTCATCAGTTGTAGTCCGGTAGGGCGCAATAACCAACGGGCATTGCGCCGAATGTGTAGTCATCCGGCGCAATGCGCTTCGCTTATTGACGCCCTACGGTATGCGCCATACGCGCGTTCGACTCAAATAAATAACAGAGGGATGCTTCCCAATGATGGTGCGCCAGAAAAGTTATGCCTTTCCTTACACTTCGACGGCCATTGTTCGTTGCTCTGGGGTGAGTCTGCAAGGCAACACTGCGCGTTGTTCGTTAATGCCGTACACACGGAAATACTCGATCTTTCTGCCGCTTTCGCTGATGATGAAATGGCGCGTAATCTTCTTGATGTGCATATTCTATTCCTTTGTGACGTGGCGCTCAGCGAGCCCCTAAACCATTATCGTTCGATTAAGGGCACATATCAAGTACACACAAAGCGCCAGAGTGTTGGCGCCATATCGCGATTCTCATCACCTGCGCCTAGCGCGGTGGGTGGAGCGTAGCGATACCCACCAGCACGTAGCACGTAGGCTGGGGTGAGGCACGATCCCCAGCGTTTGGTTAGATGGATATCACCCTAGCCTACTCGCTCACCCCAATGCTGCAAAATGAAAATGGGCACTTCAAATGAAGTGCCCATATCCATATGTTCATTGGCGTCCTCGACAGGAATCGAACCTGTAACTAGTCCTTAGGAGGGACTCGTTATATCCATTTAACTACAAGGACACGCAGCCCGGCATTTTAACTTAAAACGCCCGTACAAATAAGACCCTCCCGCGCTTTGCTGGTATCATGGCGACCGTTTTTGTCATTTTTCCGTATATTTCCCCATGCCTTACATCACGCTTGATAAAGCCGCGCTGGCTTTTGGCCACGTTGCCCTGCTCGACCATGTTGATTTTCAGCTCGACGAGGGGGAGCGGGTCGGCCTCATCGGGCGCAATGGCGGGGGGAAGTCCAGCCTGTTGAAGTCGCTGGCGGGGCAGGCGCATCTCGATGACGGCACGGTGTGGCGCCAGCCGGGGATACGCATTTGTTATGTGCCGCAGGAGCCGGTGCTGGATGCGGAGGCTTCCGTGTTCGATGAGGTGGCGCGGGGGCTGGGCGAGTTGCAGAGGCTCATCAGCGATTATCACCATCTTTCGCACCAGTTGGCCGAGCCGGATGCGGATTACGAGAAGCTGCTCGAAGAGATGCAGCCGCTGCAAACGGCGCTGGAGGCGCAAAACGGCTGGGCGGTGCAGGCGCGCATCGAGACGGCCATCCAGCGCCTGGACCTGGACCCGGAGGCGAAGATCGGTTCGCTTTCCGGCGGGGTGCGCAAGCGGGTGGCGCTGGCGCAGGCGCTGGTGGCGGAGCCGGAGGTGCTGCTTCTGGACGAGCCGACCAACCATCTGGACTTTGCTTCCATCGAATGGCTGGAAGGTTTGCTGAAAAATTTCCATGGCAGCGTGCTGCTGGTCACTCACGACCGGCGCTTTCTGGATAACGTGGTGACGCGCATTATCGAGCTGGATCGCGGCAAGCTGTCCAGCTTTCCCGGCAATTTCGCGGCCTACCAGAAGATCAAGGAGCGCATGCTGGCGGACGAGGCGGTGGTCAATGCCAAGTTCGACAAGGTGCTGGCGCAGGAAGAGGTGTGGATACGCCAGGGCGTGAAGGCGCGGCGCACCCGCAACGAAGGGCGCGTGCTGCGCCTGGAGCAATTGCGCCGCGAGCGCTCGGCGCGCCGCGAGAAGCTGGGCAAGGTGGAGATGACGGTGGATACCGGAGACCGCTCCGGCAAGCTGGTGGCGGAGCTCACCCATGTCGGCAAGTCCTTCGGCACGCGCAAGATAGTCAACGATTTCTCCTGCCGCATCCAGCGCGGCGACAAGATCGGCCTGCTGGGGCCGAACGGCGCGGGCAAGAGCACCTTGCTGAAAATCATCCTGGGCGAGATGGAGCCGGATTCCGGCTCGGTGAAGCTGGGCACCAAGATTTCCGTGGCCTATTTCGACCAGTTGCGCGCGCAATTGAACGAAGAGGCGACGCTGGCCGACACCATCAGCCAGGGCGCGGATTACGTCGAGATCGGCGGGGTGAAGAAGCATGTCATCAGCTACCTCGGCGATTTCCTGTTCGCGCCGGAGCGCGCGCGTTCCCCGGTGAAAAGCCTCTCCGGCGGCGAGCGCAACCGGCTGCTGCTGGCGCGCCTGTTCACGCGGCCTGCCAACGT
>JBGPSQ010000004.1:0-38657 GCA_041490205.1 Gallionellaceae bacterium | reverse complement strand
GGTGGCCCCCGGAACGCGGGCGAGCTCCTTCACCTCCTCGGGGGAAAGATAATTCGCGTCACGGCTCCGCACAAAGGCGGTCGAAATAAAGACCGTGAACGGAATCCCATGCTTTTGCAAGACGGGCGCGGCCTCGTAAAGATTATCCTTGTAGCCGTCGTCAAAGGTGATTGCCGTTCGCAGCCCTGTTCCGGCCGTGCCCTCCGGCATACCGGTCAACCTGTTTGCGGGATACGCGGCCAGCACTTCCATATGCAGGCGAAAGCGCTCCGGAGTAATAGTGTAGATGCCCAGCCGGTCTTCTCTGATCCTGGTTCCGACCGCATGATAGATGAGGATGCGCAGACCTTCGGCGGAAGGTGCGGCGATTCTGGAAAACGCAGTGATTTCCGACACACCCCTGGCTACTGCCCTGCGCCAGTTCAAAGCCGCCCACCCTTTTTCCAGATGCCGAGGTTGATGACCCAGCGCAGCTTTTCAGACGAGGCATATTCCCACTCGCCCAAATATTCAACCAGCTGCCCGCCGAAGCCCCGCTTGAAGTGGTTGACGCCGTAGGCCGCTGGCGTTTTCGGATCCAGTCCGGCGAAATCCAGCCGGGTCATTCCCGACTCTTTCAGAACCCGGAACAACTCATGGACCATGGCGTAGGCCGCGCTCAACTCACGGCCCTTGGCTCCCGTGGCGGCGGATGCATAAAACCCCCTGTTCCCGAATCTCTGCACGAGACAGGATGTCACGGCTTCGCCATTGTGGTAGCCGTTCAGTATCATGGCCTGGCTGCCCTGCATGGCGAATATTTTTCGTATTTCATCAATCCCCAGCCTGATGGATTCCATGCCTTTTCCCCGCGTCATTTCTTCGTGCAGCCTTGCAAGGTCTACCTGCAACTCCTCATCACCGCCATGCCGCCAGGTAAGTTCATGCGCAAGTGCCTGGCGCACGTAATACCTGTGCTTGCTGGTCATGGATTTTTCGAACTCTTCCAGGCTTAGATTCAAGTCGAGAAATTGCGAGAATTCGCTGTTTACCTTGAAAATCGGGCGATGGAACCTGCCGCTGAAAACATATGCGAGCTCCGGCTCGTTCGGAATGTGACTGTGGAACCGCACCCACAGCCTGCCGTATTTGCTTTGCAGCGTTTCCCACAGCGCATCCAGTGCCTTGCCGATATTCTTGGGCGCCCAGCCCTTGAACTGCAAGACCGGCCCGCCTGGCGCCCAGCCGGCATGGATGCCGAGCGGCATTTTTTTCAGCAATATCTGCGCCATGGCGACTACCCTTCCAGACTTGTCGCGCCCGGTACACCGCACCGGAGTCCAGCCGTGGTTGCGCTTGTACTCGCCCCAGGCATACGATTGAAAAACCGTGGCATCGGCCGCAGCTTGCAGTTGGCTGTCCCAGCTCGGCTTCTGCACCTCTGTCCCGGCCACGTCAATTTCCCAGGTGAAATCGGCTTCTTGTTTCGTCAGGCTATTCATGAAATGAGGTTATTCAGTGATGGTGGGAAACTACCAAATAAAGTTAACCAGCCACACGGATTTGTAATGTTCGCTTGCGCGCGGCTCAATTTCGGCGGGCAATTCCGGCCACTGGTGACAGTCCAGGCAGTTGGATTTTAGCGCTTTCTTGATGGTTCCGATGGCGTCCGGCGCCGCATGAAATGCGTAACCGTATGGCACCACATTATCCGGAAGGCCGGGAAAAACCGGCATCCCGCCGTTTTGTTCGACAACTTTTGCAATTTCAGCGTACAGCATCCTGCGCCTGGAAATTTCGTAATCCGCATCCAGCGATTTCAATATATCCAGCAGCCTGGCATCCGGCTCGGGGCGACCGGGCAACTCCTGCTCGGCAGCGGCATCTGATTGCACATAGTCTGCGCCGGTACGTAGCTTCCTGATTGCCCGATCCAGGCCGATGATTGCGTACAGCAATCCCGTCATATTCCATTGCGGCAACCTTCTCAGGCATCGTTTCATACGGAAAGTTTTCGATTCCGGATAATTCACATATGGCAGCTGCGGTGGAAACGGTTTAGCCTTATCCGCATGATTCACCACAAGCCCGCTGCCGTTCATCAGCGTAATGGATTTCCGGAAGCTGAAAATGCCTATGTCACCGCGCATGCCGAGGTACGTCCCATCGTCATCGCGGCTGAGAAAGCCGTGCGCGTTGTCCTCGATCAATACTGCGCCGGTTCTGTTGCAATAAGCACGAAACGGCGACAAATCCTGCGGGAATCCGAAATAATCGACGGCAACAATAGCACGAGCCGACGGCATATTGTCCGGGGAAACTGCGGGCGCCAAGGCCTTGTTGACGGAATAATATTTCGCCCGCGCGCCGAGGGCGTGAATAGCGGCAAGATTTTCCCGGCAAATGTATTCGGGAAGGAGCACGACATCCCCCTTGCCGACACCCGACAAGGTCAATGCCTCCAGCAGCGCATAGCGCCCAAAGGAAAAATACCGGAAGTCGCGGCCCCGCAATGGCGGCGGCAATTCTCCGGCCTCGTCCCGCTGGCGATTGCCGCCATACAGCATGCCAGCCGCTTTTTTTAAAGTTGCACTCATGATGCGGAGGGCCTGCGCGGCCTCAAGCACCCTGACAAGCCGATGACCGCCGCTGCGTACTGTTTGAGGATGAAGGGATATTTCAGCCACGACTGGAGCAGCAATTTCATTGCCTCGGCATGGTTGCCTTCGGCCTGCATGCCCCGTGCGGCGGCATAATAGGCCAGTGCGATTCGCCTTTGTTTGCGTATGCGGGAAACCAGCCCGTGATCGCCCAGCCCGGTAAAGTGCTTTTGCAGAACCTCCAGCTCAGCCTGGAAATTGCGCAACACGGCCTTGCTCGCATTCCCCGGGTGCAGGCGATATTCGCCCAGAATTTCTTTAACAATGCCGAAGCGGCAGCCGATTTTTGCCAGTTTCAACCAGAGTTCATAGTCTTCGGCCGTGACCATGCGCGGATCCTCATCGAAGCCGCCCGCACTTTCCAGAGAGGATTTCCTGACGACGATGGCGGATGTCGAGAGGCAATTCCCGTCGTTCAGAAGGGAAAGGTAGCCGGTACGGCGCTCGGGACCGTAGTGCACTTCCCTGGGCGGGCTGCCTTCCTTCACCCAGAATTCGCCGTGGCATACAGCATCACATCCCGTTTCCAGCATTTTCACGCATTGCGCCAGTTTTTCGGGATACCAGGTATCGTCCGAGTCCAGAAATGCTACAAATTTCCCGTTGGCCAGTTTGATGCCCTGGTTTCTGGATGCGGCAATGATGCCGTGGTTGTGGAAATTCACCAGCCGGATGCGCGAATCGCCAAAAGCGGCGATGATTTCTTCGGTGTTATCTTGCGAGTAGTTGTTGACGACTATCGCTTCCCATCCGGTGAAGGTCTGGTCCAATATCGACTGGACGGCGGCTTTCAGGAATTGCGCATGGTTATATGTCGGTATGACGACCGACACGACAGGATTTGCCATGTCAATTCTTCACCCTGAAAGACTGATGGCACAGCCTGAGCGTGGCATCCAGTTCCCCGTCAATATCCGACAGCAAGGAAAACCCGGTGGCTTTCAATTTTTCTACGCGGTAATCGAGGTGCGGGGTTGTTTCGCCTGGCGCCGGTTGCGGGCGCTGCACCTCCGGCCGGTATCCCAGCACGGCTTCGCAGCGGCTGGCCACTCGCTCCGCGACATCCAGGATCCGCATGGCATTTTCGCCGCCGAGGTTGAACAGCCCGTTACCACACGCCTGCTTCGGAAGCTCGAGCAAATGATTGACAGCGCGCGCAACATCTTCCAGCGTGATGAAATCCCGGGATTGCAGCCCGGAGGAGCGCAGCACCAGCTTCCTGTCCACCACGGCCTGTTTGCATAAATCGTTGGCCAGCAACGTCCAGCGATTCACCTCCGCCCGCTCCGGCGCACCGAAGCCATTTGACAGCCGCACCACCATGCCCTGGATTTCTTTCTTGTCGCGCGCCGCGAGCACAAAATCCTCCGCCGTGCGGTGGGTGATCGCATAAGGATGCTGGGGACGCGGCAGGGTGTCCTCGGTCAGAACGCCAGCCAGCGGGGCGCCATAGACGTGGGCCGTGGAAAAATAAATGAACCGTTCGACCCCTGCCTTGATCGCTGCCCGCAACAGCTTGAGCGAACCCAGCCCGTTCACGACCAGCGCCTGTTCCGGATCGTTGGCGCTGTCAATTTCGTTCAGCGCGGCAAAATGGACGACATGTTTCACCCCGCGGCAGGCTTCCGCCAGCATGGCTTCGTCCAGCAAGTCCATGCGAACAACCGCACCGTCTTTCAACCAGGCGGGGACTGGCGTCTCACGGCGCGCGCCCAGTTTCAGCGCATAGGGGGAAGATTCGGCAAGGTGGCGTGCCACCCTGCCGCCCACATAACCCAGCCCTCCGGTGATCAGAACCGCTTCTTTCATCGGTGCTTGATCGCCCAGTCGTAAGGGATGGATGGATCGAACGGGTCGAGCCTTGCAATTTCTTCCGCGTCGTGGGGTATGGAGGCACAGTTGGCGACGATCGCCATTTCGCTCCCGATGCCCTTGAAGCCGTTCCACACCATGGGTGGGACGGTCACCAGGCAATAATTGTCCGGCCCCAAAAACACCTCCTGAACCTCTCCCTTGGTAGGGCTGTTGGGACGGTCGTCATAGAGCACAAATTTGATGTTGCCGAAGGGTACGGCGTAGTTGAGCACCATCTTTTTGTGGATGTGCCAGCCCTTGATGGCGTTGGGATAGACGCAGGAAAAGTAGATTTCGCCGAAACCGGCAAACCCTGCCGCGTCGGATCGCAGCATGTGCATGATCTTTCCCCGTTCGTCGGGGATCTGTTTCAGGGGGGTGATGCGTACGCCTTCTATCATGCCTGGCTCTCCATATAACTTTGTATTTGTTTTGACGAGACCTCCAGCGCCGGTTTGCCGGAACTGATTTCGCGGTACCAGTGCATGGTCTCAGCCACCGTGCGCTCGAAATCCCATTTGGGATACCAGCCCAGCAACTGGTGCGCCTTGTCGCAGTTCAGGTGCAGCAGCCCTGCCTCATGGGGGGCATTGGCCTCGGGAGCAACCTGCACTTCGCCTCCGCCCCACTTGGCCGCTGCAAACTCCGCCAGATCCTTGACGGTGCGGATGGATTCCCCTCTCGGGCCAAAGTTCCATGCGCCCGCGAAACGCTTGGGTTCACCAAGGAGATTGGCCGCAATCATCAGGTAGCCCGATAACGGCTCAAGCACATGCTGCCACGGGCGGGTTGAATTCGGATTACGCAGGAAAATGGGGGCACCCGCCTTCAATGCGCGGATGGCATCCGGCACGATCCGATCCTGCGCCCAGTCGCCGCCGCCGATGACGTTGCCGGCGCGCACCGACGCCGCGCCGAAATCCCTGCGCGCGTGGAAAAACGAATCCTGGTATGAGGAAAAAACCAGCTCAGCCGCAGCCTTCGATGCGCTGTAAGGATCATGCCCGCCCAGTTCGTCGTTCTCCCGATAGCCCCATATCCACTCATTGTTCCGATAACACTTGTCCGAAGTTACATACACAAGCGCCTTGAGCGAGGGACACATCCTGGATGCCTCCAGGATGTTGACCGAGCCCGCGACGTTGGTATCAAACGTCAGCTTGGGCTCCGCGTAGGAATAGCGCACCAGGGGTTGTGCCGCCAGATGGAACACGATCTCCGGCTGGAATTGGTCAAATGCTTTCCTGACTGCGTCGATATCGCGAATGTCTCCTGTGACATGCTCGATCAGTTTTTCCAGACCCAGCAGGTTGAAATGGTCGTCCGGCCGTTCCGGGGGCAAGGCATATCCCATCACCTGCGCGCCCATCTGGCGCAGCCATAGACTGAGCCAGGAGCCCTTGAACCCGGTATGACCTGTCACCAGCACGCGCCGGCCGCGAAAGACCTCCGGAAAATTTGCCTTCACCATTTGATCCACGGCGCTTCGCCCTTGCCAACCAGGTTATTGAGGTAGGCGTAATCGCGATAGGTATCCATCGGCTGCCAGAACCCATCGTGCTGGTACATCATCATCTGCCCCTGCGCCACTAGTTTGCGCATGGGATCGAGCTCAAACACCAGGCCGTCACCTTCTCCCAGGTAATCGAAAATCTCCTTGCGGCACACAAAAAAACCGCCAGAAATTCTCCCGCCGGTGGCTTGCGGCTTTTCGTTAAACTCAGTCACCCGCCCCTCGGGTGAATGCATCAGCTCGCCGAACCTGCCGGGCGGCCGCACTCCGGTCACGGTCAGGATGCGCCCGTGGCTGGCGTGGAACTTGAGCAAGGCGTCTATATCCACATCGCCCACGCCATCCCCATATGTCAGCATGAAATGCTCGTCATTGCCGATGTATTTGCGTATCTTGCGCACCCTGGCGCCGGTCATGGCATCTTGCCCGGTATCCGCCAGCGTGACGCGCCAGTCGATTTCCCGGTGCTCGGTGTGAAATTCGATCGCCTTGGCCGCGCCCAGGGTCACTGTGATGTCGCGGGTCTGCGATTCGTAGTTCAGGAAGAAATCCTTGATCGCCTGCCCCTTGTAGCCCAGGCACAGGACAAAGTCCTTGTGCCCGTAGCCCGCATAATGTTTCATGATGTGCCACAGGATGGGCAACCCGCCAACGGGTATCATCGGCTTGGGAAGGTTCTCGTTCACGTCGCGGATGCGCGTTCCCTGTCCGCCGCATAAAATTATTACTTTCATCTTCTGCTTGCCCCGACTCTCAACCAATTCAATTAGCCCAATCCACCCACCCCGATTGGGACACCATGTAAATTATACTGTCTTTGCCGGGGAATTCGCTGGCCAAGTCACCGGAAAGCCGTGCCTGGCCTATTTGCCGCGCTCCGTTACTGCCTCACCAGCCCGGATGACCTGGGCATATTGCGCGGCCATGCGTTGTGCGGTGAAATTTTCCACGTAACGACGATAGCCTGCCTCCCCCTGCGATTTCCTCAAACCCGGGCTGCTCAGAAAGTTGATGATGGCTTTGGCATAGCCTTCCACATCGTCCGGTTCGATGCAAAAGCCTCCTTCGCCGTTCACGACCACCTCGGGAATGCCGCCGACTCGGGTGGCCACCACTGGAACCCGGCGCGCCATGGCCTCCACGCTGGTAAGCCCGAAAGATTCAAATGCCTGCGAGGCGACGACCAGCAAATCCGACTGCTCGAGCAAGAAGTCAATGTCCCGCCGAAACCCCTGCAACTGCACATGTTCGGCAAGGCCGTAGTTGCCCACCAGCGTTTGCACTGTCTCAATTTCGGCAGGATACCCATAACCGCAAATCACAAGCCGTGCAGACGGAATCTCGGAAACCACTATCCGGAACGCCTTCAGCAGAAAATCATGCCCCTTCCTCGGCTCGTACGTCGCCAGCATCAGGCAGACCATGCTGTCCTCTGGCAGCCCCAGCTCCTCTCGCAGGGTGGCCGCATGGGATGCTGCCGCAGGGAACGGGGCAGATATGCCGTTATATATCCAGGAAACCTTGCCCATGACCTCGCCGCCCATGCGATTGCGCAACGATTCGGCGCAAACGCGCGATACGCCAATAATCGCCCTGGAATACCTTGCCACAAAGTGATCTATGATCTTGTCGGGCCATTTGTCGAACCAACGCGGCGTTGAGGCCAGGTTGTGGAAGTTGTAAATCGCATGCGGTTTGCGCTTTGCGAAGAACCCCCAGGTGATGACGGCAGCGCGGCAGGTATCGCCCCCTGGGTGCCCACCGTTCAGGACCATCAGCCGGTCCGGATTTCCTGCCAAGACCTCTCTCCGCAGCCGCACAACGCAATAAAGAAAAAAACCGTATCTCAGCAATGGCGAAAAGAGCCTCCTGATGAGCGCGAGAGCGCCCCTGTGGCCCGTCTTATGCACCAGATCGAGATAGGTCGGAACACAATGGGCCACGACGGCGCACGGGCGAGTGAGGCTTTTCCGTATTCCCTCGATGCCGGGATGGGATGCATTGCAAACGAACACCAGTTCGTCCCCGGGATGGGGCCAATGATTGATGAGGCTCACCAGGAAGGAATCCAGCCCCCCGCGATGTGTATTTTCGGTCAGAAAAACTATTTTCATTCGCCGCCTGATATTTCGCGATATTTCCGCCAGTGTGTTCCGTGCAGGTGAATTTGGTCCTCACGGGTTCAGATCGTACTTTATCTCCGTAGTCGATTTGCGCGACCACGCCTTGTAAAAGTTTTCACTTTTTTGTCTTCCATGCGGTACTCTATTCAATCAGGTTTTCTGACGACAACCAGATAGTTGAGGCACAGCTTACCGTTCCAGAACAACCGGTCCAGGCGCAAGGCCATGTAGTTCAAAAGCGGGATCATGAAGGCGTTTCTTATCGTCCGGAAAATCCGGTACGGCAGAAACCCGGAAGGTCTGCAATAAATGGAGATGATCTTTGTCTGAATCACGGCGGCGTACGCACCGCCAAGAGGCTCGATTTTCTCGATGGCGAATCCGTGTTGTTCGAACAGCTTTTCAAGGGAATACGGAGTAAACCGATAATAGTCGTATGGCTCAGCATGTGTTTGCCAGACAAATGGCACGGTATATATTCCCACCCCTCCTTTTTTCAGTAGCCGGTTGCATTCGCGCAGGTACGCGTGTGTATCGTATATGTGCTCCATGACCTGCGTCGAGATTAGCGTGTCAAATGACTCGGCTTCCAATTTGGTGTCAGTACAGTCTGCAAAAAGATCCGCCCGGGTGTCCGATCCATAATGCACACCGGCCGCCGGCTCCCAATCAACGCCGAAGTATTGGGTGACATACGGCAGGAAATGCTGCTCATAAGGCTTGGTCCCGCAGCCAATGTCCACCAGACGACCGCTGGCATATGATTTTGCGGCCTGTTTCAGGCCGGACCACAATAACTCATTTGTTATTTTTATGTCCGAACGGTATGAAATCCCTGAGTCAAGCATGTGCCCACACATCCTTTATTATTGGTTGATCATTAGGAACATCAATTTTAGCCAATCATCCTTGTCAGAAATACGACATGCATGTTCCAGTGCGCACCATGATTTCGGTGCGTCGCGTTGCCAATTCGCCAGCAGGCATTCATACCAATCAGGCCATCCGCTGAATCAGCTCGTGACGCCAAGCGGCACCGCTGATGAATATCTGAGTGTTGATCATCCTTCGCCAATTCATGTTCAAATCCCTATAAACCGATGGAAAGGGTGTCTTGCACTTTCTCGTCCGGCGCCACTGACGGTTCTTTCCGTGCATTGCCAAGAACCGTTCGGCGCAATGACCGATCGATCTGCACGCCCGCGGCTGTTATCACCGGAGCGTCTATTCGAGGAATCTTTGGCCATTTCTTCCAGAGATTGAATTGTTTCTTAAACATCGACAACACAAATCCCTGAAGGAGGTGTTGCGCATAAATCACCTGCCTTAGGATTGGATAAACCATCCATCTCGGCAGAAGAGCCACGATTCGGCTCGGAACAACATGCTGCTCCAGCACCCTGTCGACGAAATAGAATATTTTTATCTGCAGCCCATTAAGCGAGAAACTTTTCATTGCGCTGAGCACTTGCTGCAAGGTTAATGCTTTCCCGACAATCTCTCTCTGCTTGTCGGCAATGATGACCCTTTGCATAAAATTGGGTGAGGGCAGCGGCTTCCCGCTGACCAACTCATTAAAGGCACGCCGCGCCTCCAGGCTGACTAGCCAGTCCCACCAGATCACATCCTTGATGCCTGATCCGTTCAGATTTACATAGTTGATTTTGCTCGCACCGCTCCCCGATACGGAAAGCAAGTATTTTTCTTCGTCGTCCGGGCTTTTGCCGATAATTCCGACCTGCTGTCCATATACGTATAACGGGGTGCCTGTCAGCGGCAGCGCGTAGAAGATGGAAAATCCCTGATATTGCGGATCAATGCCCTGCATATAGGAAAGGCGGCCGATGTACCTCCCGGTTTCCGCAGCAGTTTCGTTTGATTCTCCCGGCATTCCTACCATCACAGCCAGCGGAGAATACAGTTCGAGATCCGCGCAATGCTTCAGCGTCTGAAATACACGCTCTACGGCAAATTTCTTTTCCATGACATCCATGATTTTCTGGCTGCCGGATTCAACGCCGAACTTCATGCACGCGCAACCATGCTCTTTGTAGAATTTTATGTCATCATATTCCACGGACGACACACGAACGCCGCTCGCCATCCACAACATCCCATTTCGCCACATGATTTCTGCAACGGAATGCGCATACTCCCTGTCGGACCCAAAGTTTTCATCCAATATATGGACAAATCCCACATCAAACCGGGATGCGAGCATTTTCAGGTGTTCGTCCAGCGCTTGCAGGGCATGGGTTCGATACCCCTTGGTTGACCGCTGACAGAATGTACATCGCGCCACGCAGCCTTTTGAGGTCCATAACTGTGCCAGCACCGGCCTGCGATTCGACTCGTGGGATCGCGGGTCGGTCTGAAAATGGGTGGAGCCTAACCCGCGACGAAAATAGTTGGCCAGCTCCTGCGGCCTTTTTTTAAGCCCTGAAAGCAATATGTCATAATCCGGAAACGGATTCATCTCCCCGGGAATCGCCTTTCCATAGCCGGTAAATTGAAGCTGTCCAGCTTCGTCCAGAAATGCCAGCCCCGCAATACCACCCAATTGAGCGTAATTCCATTTGCGGCCGTTTTGCTTCACATAGTCAAAAGATTTACCCATGCAATCTCGCCATCGCCGACCACACAGACATCTACTTCAGTTTTTCGAAGGACCAGGTTTGAGGAGGCGGTGAGGCTTCCGCCGAGCACAATCCATGCGTCCGGGCAACATTTCCGGATCAATTCGACTATGCGCTTCACTTGTGAGTAACAGGTGGAAACTACCGCGCTAAGTCCCACGACCGTGGGCTGATACTCGTTGAAATAGTCGATGAGCTCGCGGTCGGACGGCAGCAACATGTCTACATCGTAGAAATCATATTGCTCTTTCGAGTATCCGTGCGACTCCATCCATCGAATGAGGCTGACAATTGCAATCTTGGGCATTACGGGCATTTGCCCCTCTGACCTGATGCTCGAAACGAAGACTTCGGTGTCGACCCTTACCTCGGGAACAAGGTTCATGTAATTGGGCTCAACAGGAACAGTCAAGAGCGAGATGCGCATAAAACTCCGGAAAGGGATGGCCGAAAAAATCGGGTTTATTATATAGCAGCTAGGCGGAACGCTCGAACCCGGTTTGAAGCAGCATTCCGCTTGCCTGTGATAAACATGCAAAAACCATCGCAACCTGCCGGGCTGCCCCCAGTAAACCACCATGCGGTTTCAGAATAGGCGCGACCTCGTACACGAGGTGAACCGGCGCTTCCACCAGAGGGAAACCGTTAAATCCCGCAACTCGAGTCCCCGGAGTGTTATTCATGTTCGTTATCGCCTCATCTTGTTTGCGCGTCACGTTGCCAGTTCGCATGCAGATACTCATTGCTGATCAGGCCAACCGTGGATTCCAGGCGTGAAGCCAAGCGATACCGTTGGTGAAAATCGGAAAATTCATCATTCTTCACGACTTCCATCTCAAGGCATTTTGTTCCTTCGCCAAGGCGCTGTTTTTGTAGTGCTTGCTGCAACGGTGTCGGCTCGACATCCCCATTGCGCTCGAAAAACTCTGCCACTGCGGCGCGTAATTCTTCCGGAGTGTTCTCATGCAGTACATAGTCACCCTGCATGGCTTCGACGAATGAGACGCCACTCCAGCCTTCGGCCATCCATTCCTGTATGGAAAGATAGCGATTCCGTGATTTTGAAAAGATGTGTTTGAACACCCCCAGATCACCCTGTTTTTGCGGGTAGGGGAACAGCCAGTTTGACATGTTGGTAAGAACGATGGGGCGCTGCAACAACTGCGCAACATCGAAAATACCCGAGGACATCCCGACATAAACCCGGCATGCACTGATCAGGTAGATGTCCATTTGCGCACTTTTTTCCGGCCCGAAAGGGTAGTCAATCACGTTCTCCATGGGCGGCATGGGCGTCATGGATGAGTCGCCCATGCGCACCACCCAGCCTCCACGCTTCGTAATTTCGGCGATCGCCAGCGTATAATTGGAGATGGTGGCATTGCGTTCCGAGATGCTGTCCCCATGAAAGCCGCTTTCCCTGACATGCAGGCAGGCAAACCACGCTTCGGCGGGCAACCCGAGACGAGCACGGGCGCTTTCGAGTTGGCGCAATCGGTTTGCGGGCAATGAAATGCGTAATTGCTCCCTCAGTTGCGCCGGCCAATCATACGCCCGCACGACATCCCAGGAGAACGCAGGCATTGTCTCTTTCGGCTGCCACAGCGTCGTATGCCCCAACATGGGATATGTATCAATGTCGCTTAAGGGAAAACCCAGCACCCGCATGGGCCGCCTCAACAGCCGGCATACGAGGCCGTGCAGGGTCAGCCAGCCACTGCCAGCCAGGTACCAGAAGGATCGGTCGGACAATATCCGGTGATCTGACTCCAGGCCGAACAATTCACGATTGGTTAGTCGAATACCCAAGGGCTTCGGCAGCTGATACTGAAACAGAAGGACCAGCTTTTTCTGCTCTCTTCTTGCCTTCAGCAGGCCGAAATATATCTGCTCTGCGCAATTTCCAACCGCCGTCGGATGAGGTGCAAGAATAATAACGTTGAGTTTGCGCCCCAGCCATTCGAGAGAACGCTGCAAAATACTCACGGCAAGCCCCCTTCGGCTTCGGACATCAGCATCGAGAACAGCGGAGATGATTCCATCAATTGTTTAAAGCTGCCGTCCCCGGCAATCGATGCCTGATTCAACAAAATAATGCGATCGCAGTGCTGCACCAGGGATTTACGATGGGCGATAGTGACAATGGTCATGCTTTGCTTCAATTCCATCAAGGTCGCGATGATGGCCTGTTCACTTATGCCGTCAAGTGAACTGGTGGACTCATCGAGGATGAGGATTGCCGGCGATTCATACAAGGCACGAGCGATACCGATGCGCTGCCGCTGGCCGCCGCTCAGCCTTGCCCCCCGCTCGCCGACCGGCGCGAGCAGGCCCTCGGCTTTTGTCCCGACGAAGTCTTCGAGGTGGCACAGCCTCACCACCTCCCGGAGCCGGTTCCAGTCGATGTCGGCGTGTGAAATGCCGAAAGCAATATTGTCGGCAATGGTTCCATCTGTCAGATAGACGGATTGGGGCACGTAGGCGAAAATTTTCCTCAATTCGCGGTTGCCCAGGGAATGCAGAGGCACTCCCTGCAGCAACACCTCTCCTTCGTGCGGCGACAGAAGGCCCAACATGATATCCACGATTGTTGTTTTCCCGGCGCCAGAGGGCCCGGCGAGCCCCACCAGCGTCTTGGGGGCTATCTGGAATGACAGGTCTCTAAATAACGCTTGCTCCACCCCTTCATAAGCAAAAGCAACGTGGCGAAATTCAACGGCAGGCAGGGCATCATTGAGGGGGGAATGCCGGTGGGCCGCCAGAGGCTCGGTTGGTACGGCTTCGGAAAGAATCGAGCTGACGTTATGAACGACCACCTGGGACTGCCTGAGGTTTGCAATCGCTGCCGCCAGCTTGGAAAGAGAGGGCACAAGGCGGTAGCCGACCACCGAATACATCAACAGCGTCGGCATGATTGCCGTAATTTCGATGCCCCTGACCAGGTAATACAGGGCCAGCATGATGATGATAGACGCCGCCGTGAACTGGGCAAGGAATGAGGGCACCAGTTGAATAATCGACACCTTTGAATAGCATTCGGCCTGTCGTTCGGTATGTTGGCGAAATTGCTCCACAAAGAAATTTTCTCTGCCCGAGGTCTTGATTTCTTTTATCGCCTGCAGAGCGCCGATTACATAGACAAAACGCGCGCCGCTTGCTTCGTCACTCGCCTTTCCCAGGCGGCTCAGCCTGCTTCGCGTTACTGACAGAACCATGCCGAACAAGAGGCCCATGGCGCCAATTGCAGCCAAGCCCGCTCTCGGCGCCGCAAAAAGAACCAGCGCCACCAGCACGAGGAAAATGACTCCGTCGGCGAATAATGTCATCACTGAAAGCAGGACGACATTGGCAAACTGGTCGGATTGTTCGATCACGTTCTTGCTCAACGCCCCCGAATTTGAAGTCAGATGGAAGGCCATCGGCTTGCGCAAGTACGCATCGAGAAGTCTGGTCGAAATATTGGACGCCTGGCTGACGCAATATCGCGTAATGAAGGCACTCTTGATGAACAAGAACAGGCTTGCCAGACAAAAGAATGCTAGGGCTACGCACCCCGCCGCAATCATGAACCCGCGAGCGCTTGCAAACCCGCCAAGACCATACAACGAGTGGAGCAGCGAATTCGTTTCAATGAGCTCTGGACGAGCAAGCAAGGAAAGAAACGGATACAAGGTTCCGACGCCTGCAAGCTCAATCGCGCCGCCGGCAGCACATAGCGCAAGCGCACCGATGAACCGTGCGCGATCCTTCGCAAGCACGCGTATCGCAAGTTTTGCCGTGACGGCAATATCCGAGAACATCATGGCGATTTCTGCTTTAAAAAATCACAACGCGTTGCGTGTTCATTCGCACCAATGGCTGTTGCATGCGCACGAATCGCATGGCATATTTTACCCGGCGCGATGGCTGCTTGGATGGCAGGCGCGCTCAAAGTCGCAGCAATGACTGTTAGTTTGTTCACTGCAGCCAGCTCCGGTTTTTGCGCAGGAACGACGCCCCGAAACGTGCGCGGATTTCGCCGTGCAGCGGCTGCCCAGCATACGCATCCACCGCATCCGTTGGGAATGTCTTCCAGAAGCGCCGTTGCAGCGCTTCGTCCCCTTCCTGCTCTTGCCACGAGCCGTTCAGCCGTTCCGCCATTTCGATTGCCACATCGCGGATTTCCTCCGGCGAATTTTCGAGGAGCCGGACACCTTTGGTTTCATAGTCGGAAGTAAGGACGGAGAATCCCACACCGTGGCTGAAGATTTCTTCAAGCGTCAACTCCCGGCCCTTATGCATCGAGAAATGATGCTTCGTGATTCCGAGGAAATGTTGGCGAAATGTGAATAAATATCCCAGCGGCACCATGTTTGCGTAAACGATGGGACGGCGAAAAATGAGCGGCACGGCATCGAAACCCGTGCCCACAGAAATGCAAAACTCGCACTTTGCGCCCAAATATATGTCCATGAAATCGCTTCGCATGCCATTGGTCGCGTAATCGATAACCATTTTGTGGCTGCTCTTGATCGCCTCATGCACCATGGCCCCCATGCGCAACACAACGTACCCGAGGTCAGCCAGCTCTTCCGCGGCAAGAACATAGTTCTGGACGTTGCTGTCGCGAAAATTATGGTAGCTGAAATCGCCTGCGCCCAGATGCGTTCCCAGATACGCGCTGTCCCTGACAATCAGGCAGACAAAGGGGCGGTCTTTGGGTATGCCCAGCACTCTCATGCTTGATTCGCCACGAGCTTCCTCTTCGGCAGTGAATTCCAGGTGCGGAGGAAACCGATCCAGAAGATTAAGCACATCCCGATCATGCTGAGTGGTTTTGCCAGTCTCATGAATCGCCCCGCCCGGCAGGATTTGATTGACGTCGTAGACAGGGGCCATCAGCCAGGCAGGCCAGACGCACAAGACCCGCTTCCACATGGCGGCGAGTTGCTGATTACAGATGGGGCCATACGCAAAATAGAATATATCCATATGGCGCTGTTTCGGCACATTGATACCCGCAGCGCGTTCGCACAGGTGAAGCTCTGTATTGGCGGCAAAGTGACCGATCCGGGCACTGTTCAATGCGCCGAACCGAACTAGCAACCAAGGCCTGATCAGGCGAACGATAACTACCATCGGAATGGCCGGCACATACAAGGGCAGTTTGAAAACCATCCTTACGGCACGCTTCAACTTTCTAGCGAGCGCTGCCGCGCCCCCCTGGCGGATCTGGGTAATCTGTCGTTTGATGATCCCGCCGTTAGCGCCCATTCAGTTGATTGCTGCCCTTCCGTGCATTGAGCCCTCTAAACGACAAGGGGCAAAAGGCGCTCTTTTCTGCATTTTGAATGCGTACGCGCAGAAGGGTGTGAATTACAGAAAATTCACATGCAGCGGTTTGGGATCTGCGCCCGGATGCATGCGCTGGATGCCCTTCGCATGGTTGTCCAAAGCCACGCTCACGTAATGCTGGATCGGCAATGTACCCATCATGGTCTGCGCATCAAATGAGGGCGATGCCAGGTAATTCATGATTCTCCAGTAGCGCTCCGATTTCCAGATGTCATAGAAACGCTCTTCGGTGAAATTGCCGATATGCAGCTTGGAATAGCGCGCGTTGAAAAACATTCCGGACGGCGCGACCAACCCGCTGCCGCTTATTTGCAGCAGGAATTGCGGACCATAAAAGCGATTATAGGAAGGCTTGTCGCCATCCTTGATCTTGTCCCATTTGACAATGATCTTGGTCTGCTCGTTGCTCATGCCCTCGGCCTGTGCGAGCAGGCCGTGCAGGGCTTCATACTGGCTGTAATCTATGCCCAGGGTATGGGTCTCGTCATCCGAGCAGTGCTTGATCACCGCGTAATCCACGCCCAGGTCCAGGCCAAGCTTGGCAAACGGAATGATCTCGTCTTTCAGGTGCGGCATCAGCACCATCTGGATGCCCAGCGTTACCGACAGTCCCTTGCGCCGCTTGAGGTCAACGGCGTACTTGATATGCTCTATGGCCCGGTCAAATACCTCGGTGTGCTCCGGGCCTTTATACATGATGCTGGCATAGCTTTCGGGGCGGCCCGCCGCCACCGTGAAGCGCACCCAGGTGAGGTGCGGCAGCACTTGTTCGATCTTTTCCGGGCCCCACTCCCAGGCATTGGTGGCATTCCCCACGTTTATTCCCAATTCGGCCGCATGCTGTATAAAGGGCACATATGCCTTCGACAGGGTGCTCTCGCCGTCCGATACCAGCGAAACGCTGCGGATGCCGATTTTCGCGAAATCATCCAGCAAGTTGAGCGCATGGGAGGTCTTGATGCTGCTGCGCGCCTGCGATTCCTGCATCATCGCATAGCAGAAGGAACACATCGCCCCGCATGACCTCGTCAACGACATGTCAACGCTCACCGGGGCGATGCGCTCGCCCGCTTCCCACGCATTCACTCGATCCATGTGATACGACAGCTTATGCGAATCCAGAATCAGCGCGCCCTCGCGCGTTTGTACCGCTGCACTCATGCTTTCACCTCTATCCCGCGCAGATTGCGCAATGAACTGCGATCACCCAATGGCTCCAGCCAGACCGTGATGCTATTATCAACGCTGCCCTTGAAATACTCCTCAAGGTCGAGCAATGTCATGCCGCGTCTGTCTGGCCCCACCGGCTCCAGAAAATTGACGATAACCTGCCCATCGCGCTTGGCGGCTGTCACCTCCAGCAAATTCTTGGAATCTAGCGAACTCGCGGCGAGCGTTTTTTTTACCGTATCCAGACGCTGTTCGTCCGTCATATTGAGCCACGCGCTTCCGGGCGTAGGCGTAACGGCAGTGGCATATGCAAGGTTATTATTCATGATTGGCGCTTCCTGTTTAAATATTAGTGCTCAAAATGGCCCGGCAAACTCGCGGTTTGGCGTATCGTGCGGCCCTTTACGCTGCAAGGCAGCACATAATTGGTCATAGCCCGCCGCATCCTTTTTCGCGCCAAGCAAGCCAAGTACCGCATCGGCTATCGTCTGTGGGCCGGGATAATATCCATCGGACATGAAATGCGAAGTCGGAGTCGGGTAATCCGGAGAAGCCACCCTGACCGGGGCCGCTTTGAGCAGACCAAACGCCCGTTCCGCTACCTGGGCGATGACCTCGCCCGCAATGCTCCCGGTGCTCGATGCGGTATCGGCGACGATCAGGCGGCCCGTCTTGCGTACGGAATCAAGCACCGTATCCATGTCAAGCGGCCGCACGCTGCGCATGTCCAGCACTTCAATGTTGATGCCCATGGTGGATAGCAGCGCCTTGGCCGCAGCATAAGCCTCCAGCGCCATATAGGAGAAGGCGGCGACCGTAACCGCATCTCCCTGATGAATTACCCTGGCTTTATCCAGCTCAACCCGGTAATAGGTTTCGGGCACGCTATCCTTTACATAGTGCAACCACCTGTGCTCGATGAAAATCACGGGGCCATCGTCCTCGATCGCCGCGATCAGCATCCCTTTCGCGTCGTGCGCAGTCATGGGCATGATCACTTTCAAGCCGGGTATCTGGGCAAACAAGGCCTGCAAGCTCTGGGAGTGTTGCGGCCCCTGCCCCCAGCCCCGGCCCACGATCAAGCGCACCACCAACGGCACGCTGGCTTTGCCATTGAACATATAGCGCCATTTGGCCGCGTTATTGACCAGTTGATCCATGGCCAGCAGCGCAAAATCTATGCGCTGGTGCACCATCACCGGCCGCATCCCGGAAAGTGCGGCACCGATGCATATCCCGGTCAGGCCATTTTCGGCCAGCGGCATATCGAACACCCGCTCCCTGCCATGGAATTCCTGCAGGCCTGCCGTGGTATTAAAGATCGCTTTCGGGTCCGGAACACCTTCCCCGATCACGATAACCCGGGGATCCTTCGCCATTGCCTGGTCCAGCCCTTCGCGCACCGCATCGGCGAAGGTAATATCACGCCGTTTCTGGTCAGGCATAGAGGTGTCCTTTCGCATCTTCGATTGTTGGCTTGCGGCTCGAAAGCGCGAAGTCAAACGCGTCGTCAATTTCCTTTTTAAGGTCGGCTTCGCATTGCTCGGCTATCGCGCCGAATTTGTTTTCGGAATCCAGCTTCGATTTGTACGCGACAATGGGACAGTCGTTCATGCCGGCCTCGATCTCCTGGACGGAGCGATAGTTCAAATCGTCGTCAAAATTGGGCCCGCAATGTTCGCGCCAGCGGTAAGTCCTGAATTCAAGGAATTGCGGCCCCTGTCCGTTTCTTGCCTTGTCCACCGCCACGCGGGACATGCCCAGCACCTCCTCGACATCGTTCCCGTTACCGGCCGACGCTTCCAAACCATGCGCTCTTGCCAGTTCAAAGATCGGACGATCCGGCTGTCTTTCGTTTCTGCGCGTATACACGGAAAAATCGTTGTTTTCACATACAAACAACATCGGCAGATTGTGCAGTGCGGCAAAATTGAGGGACTCGTGCACCACGCCTTCCTCAAAACAGCCATCTCCGAAAAATATCACCGACACCTGGCCGCTTTTCTTGAGCGAGGATGCCCAAGCGGAACCGACAGCAAGCGGTACGGTGCCGCCCACGATGGGCGTGGCACCCATGAAGCCGACCTTCAAGTCTATCAGGTGCATGGAGCCGCCGCGCCCGCCGCAGCATCCCGTCGCTCGCCCGTACAGCTCTGCGACCATTTCCTGCAGGCTGCCGCCCTTGGCAAGGTAATGCCCGTGCGCCCGGTGATTGCTGAACATCAGGTCCCTGGGTTCCAGTGCGGCGCAAACTCCCGATGCTATCGCCTCCTGCCCGATGCACAGATGCATGGGACAACGCATTTCCTGCTCTGCATAACGATCCGCCAGCGCCTCTTCTACGCGCCTGATCCGCAGCATGGAGCGGTACAGCGCATAACGTTCTTCATTCTTCATCGGCCTGTCCTCTTACTTCAGCAATGTGGCAACATATTTATTGAGGCCAACCGGGCTGACCGGCTCCCTGTTGCAGACAATCTGCACATCCATCGCCGCCGCAACGCTGCCGACAAATGCCGAAACCTCGGCATCCAGGCCCTTCGCCGCGCATATACCCGCCAGAGACAGGAAAGCGTCTCCCGCGCCGATGCGGTCAACCACCCTCGTCGAGAGTGCGGGAATCTTGTGGAACATTTTCTTCTTGCGATCCAACATCACCAGACCCTTGGTTCCGCGCGTGACGGCCATTTGTGCCACCTGCACGCGCTCACCAACTTGCTCGGTGACGACTTCAAGAGAGTCATGACGGTTGTGAGCCGCAAGGCGCAATTCCGGCTCATTGAGCGAAACAAAATCCGCCCGCGGGTAACGGTGTATGACATGATAGCCGCGGTTGCCGCTGTTGATCTGCGTATTGACTGCCAGGAATTTCGCCTTGGCGCACAGAATCTCGATCAGCTTGGGCGTGATAAACCCATTTCCGAAGTCCGGCACAACCACTGCGTCATAATCGCCAATATTGGCGCTGACCCACTCGCATATCTTGTTTTCGGTTTCTCCCAGCACCGGGTCTTCCCGGTAAAAATACACCTCAAACAGTTTGAGCAGGTCGGAATCCACGAAGCGGCGCTTCGTAACGGTTGGCGCATTCGGGAAATAGAAGAATTCCGGGGTCACGTTTTGCGACAGCTTTCCGCGGATAAATTCTTCGTGGCTGTCCGTTGAGCCCAATCCCGTTACCAGCGTCACGCTGCTGCAAAAACCCGAGATATGGTTTGCGACCGCTATCGCCCCTCCCGCGAACTGCTCCTCGGAATCGTAGCGCACGGCAAAAACATTGCCCTTGCCGGTCTGGCCGAGCGGGGTCGAGTAGTGATATTGGTCTACGATGGCATCCCCGACCACCAGCACCTTCATGCCGGACAGTGAGGCAATCTGTCTTTGCACCTCCTTGTCAGACCACCTGCTGCGGAAATTCTTGAGGAACTCCTTGGTTTCGGGCAAAAACACGCCGAAATGCTCATTCAGCAAGCCGCTCGAACTGAATGTGATTTCATCGGTATAAAAGATATGCCCGCCGTGGGCTTCGACAGCATCCTGTTCGCGCGCGATATTTCCGGTTACGTCGTCACCATGCGAACGGTAATCGCTGCCCTTGGCATAAATGCTCGGTCGGATGGCGTGCAAGGCATCGACGGCGGTAACCGCGTGATTGATGGCCACATAATCCACAGCCGCCAGCGCCGCCAGGTTTTCCGCGCGCAAATGCTCGTTGAACACCGGGCGCCCCGGTCCCTTGTTCACATAGGCATCGCCGGTTATCGTCACCAGCAGCACGTCCCCTTCCTGCTTTGCTCGTTGCAGGTAGCGGATATGGCCCGTGTGCATCAAGTCAAAGGTGCCGTGGCACAATACGACGCGCTTGCCCTCCGCACGCAATTGCTGCGCGAGTTCCGCCATCTCCCCCAACTCAATTATTTTCCCTGTTGTCATGCAGTTATCTCCGCTTCCTGGCCTGCGCCAAACCGATCCGACAAGTTATGCAAAATAAACTGATGCCCGACTTCCACCATCCCGTAATCATTGGAATCGAGCCAGATATTGATGTCGCCCAGCGAGCGCAGCGGGTTGCCGCTGGCAAACCCGCTGAGTGTAATGACGATTCCGCCTTTTTCTGCCATCTGCGCGGCGGCATTGCGAATATTTTTCGAGTTTCCGGAACTGCTTATCGCTATCAGGACATCAGATGGCTTTGCCATCTGGGAGAGCAGCCTTGCAAAGGTGTTTTCGTAGCCGTAATCATTTGCCATGCAAGTGATGAGCGAGGAATCATGGAGCGTAAACGCCCGCAGCTTGGCGACGTTGACCAGATCGACCACCGCATGGCTCGCAACGCCCGCACTGCCCCCGTTGCCGATGACATACACGCCGCCTTGGTTCTTGCGCACTTGTCCAAGCACCCGCATGGCAGCCGACAGCCCTGGCTCAAGGCCCAGTGCGGCACTGTCCTTCCCTGTGATTTCGCAGCGCTCGAGTACTGAGCCAAATTGGGCCACGCAGTGCGCCAGCGACAAATTTTTCGCGGTTGACGTCACTTTTTCTCCCCCCCAAGGAAATGAAACCACGATGCAGTCGCCTGGTTAATGGTTGCCGGGTTCCATATGGGCGCATCTTTCCAGTCATTAATTCTCTCAAGCATCCGGCGCACGCCTTCTTCAAAAGGAACCTTGGCCTGCCAGCCCAGAAGCTTCTTTATCTTGGCGACATCGGCAAAGGTGCAATCAGGCTCCCCGGGACGCTTGGGAATATATTCGACGTCTCCTCCGAGCTGCCCAACCAGGCGGTTGACGCTGTAGTGGTTGCCGCTTCCTACATTCATGGCCTCCCCCGAGACGCTGGATTCCGCAGCGGCCAGGAAGGCATCGGCGACGTCGGTGACATAGGTAAAATCCCTGGTTTGCGAGCCGTCACCCACCACGGTGTACGGGCGTCCATTGAGCTTTTGCGCCAGAAAGACACCGAACACCGCGCCATAAGCCCCAGAGGTGCGCGACCTCGTCCCGAACACGTTGAACAGCCGCAAGGACACCGTGGGCAATTTATAGACACGCGCCCAGTGCAGCACCAACTCCTCGCCCATGTATTTGGTCAGGGCATAGGGATACTGTGCATTGATCGGCGTTGACTCGGGCGTCGGATAGACATCGGGGATGCCATAGCTGGAGGACGAGGCAGCATACAGGAGGCGCTTCACGCCGGCATGGCGCGCGCATTCCAGCACATTGAAGGTGCCCGTCACGTTGGTGCTGTAATACTGCTCCGGCATTTCGATGGAAGGCACGATATCCGCAAGGCCCGCCAGGTGAAACACCCAGTCCACCCCCACGAACAGGGGCGCCATGGCAGCCACATCGCGGATGTCAGCCTGAACGAAGCTGAATTTTGCATGCCCCGAGACCGTCTGCAAATTCTTCATGCGGCCCGATAATAAATTATCGACAACAATGACTTCGTGCCCGCGCGCGATCAGCAATTCAGCCAAATGGCTGCCGATAAAACCGGCGCCGCCGGTAATTAATGTCTTCATGGTTTTATTTAAAGGGTTAAATGAAATTTACATGCTTGACCAGATTTTCACGCAGCTGGTAAAGGTAGCGATTGACTTCATCCATGCGGCAATTCTTCCGGCACTCGTGTATGTCCAGTTCGTTCCTGATGTAGTGGAAATTGGCCTTGCGGCGCTCGCCCTCCCAGATTTCCTTGAATGTGCTCTCGTTCAGATTGCCGTATTCGAAGCGCTTGTCGAGCAAGAAGGCGCTGCATCCGTATACCGACCCGTCCGCCATTACATAGCCCCAATAAAACGGGGTGGCGTTGCACTTCTTGTAGCGCTGGCTGTCATCCTCCATGTACTTTTTCATGGTATTGGCCCGAAACACCACGTTGAAGCCATCCGAACTCAGTTTTTCCAGCGATTCGGCCATCTCAAGGTAGGCGCCGTAATCCACGCCCTCATATACATGGGTCTCGCTGAACATGTGCTGAGAGTAGGGCTTGATCACCAGATAATCCAGCCCTATGTCGCGGCACAGCAAGGCCAGCGTTTCCATTTCGTGAGCATTTTCCGGCAACAGCAGGGATTGCGCACCTATCGTGCAATCCAGACCGTGTGCCTTCTTATATTCCACCGCGCGCTTCAGGTTTTCAATCACGCGATCGAAATCGCGGTCCCGCGTCTGGTGGATTTTGGCGTAGTTCTCCGCAGTCCCGGCGTTGATGGAAACCTTGATCCAGGAGGTCAGCGCCAGCGACCTTTCAACGAAAGCTTCATTCAGCACCGTGGCGTTGGTCGTAAACGACACGTCTATTCCCGCATCCTTGGTTGCCTTCACAATTTCATTGATTTTCTTGTGCAGCAGCGGCTCGCCTTCACCCGCATACATGATGCTTTTTACGCCCAGGCGGCCCATTTCAGGCAAGCGCGCGGCCAGCATGCCCTCATCCAGCATCTGGCTTTTATAGCCGATATAGTCAACCGCGCAGAACGTGCAGCGATGGTTGCAAGCGCCCACGGGGGATACTTCCATATAGATCGGATACACTTCTTTTGCCTTTTCCCAATCATCTCCGGCGGCAAGATGCTGCGCGACGCGTGCGGGATGGAAAATCAGCTTATGGCTGTCGATACGAAAAATATCTGTCATTTGGCAATCTCAAAAAGTATTCAAAGTTAGTACATTACAAGGTAAATTAGTTCCAGCTAATACATCGTTTGGCATACCTGGCCAAGTAGTGCACCCAACCAGAAAAGGGCTGTCCGAACCGCGGAACGCTGCAATCCCCCCAGCGTAATATGTAATTATGTCACGCCGCGCTCACACTAGCCAGCCTGCAAGTCCATGTTCTGCTCCATATTGATCTCGCGCCAAAATATTTCTTGCGTAGCCATATTTTCAGATTTTTGCGATGTCAGAAAACTATACTTATAATCTTCATAGCGTTTCTCGTTAATCTTTGCTATGTCAATTTGGCAGCCTTCAGTTATTTCATCGACATTGTAGAGAGGGGCATCAAGGTAAGTAGCATAGTCCCGTATCCAGCCCGCTACTGTGCGTTTGTATAAGGCTGCCATTTCATTTGTATAAATGAAAATTACTGGCTTGTGATTCAGCACTGCGTAGCTAATCGAGGTGCTATGGTGAGCGATTGTAAAATCTGCGTCCCTTACAAGCTCGGGAGTCCGCAAGCGAAGAATCTCACGGCCATGAAAAGGATTAACGTTGTAGTTTGCACTCGGGTGTGCGGCGATGACAACCTGCACCCCAAACTCAGCCTCCACCAAATCAAAGAAATGGTTAAGTGCCGCATAATAGTCTTGCGGATCAACGGCCTGCAAGCCCGCCATCTTCAAATCAGGGTGATGGGGGAGATTAACATCCAGAAAAACACAAAAGCGTCCTTGAACTAGCCGCTCGCGCCCCATTTCTGTCTTCTTGAAATGGTCATAATCAATGAGATTTATGGGAACCACTTTGGAGGCAAAATGCCGTTTCGCCACACATGCTTGTCCTGCGGCAAACTCAGTATCGAAAGGGTTTACAAGTCCTAATCTACGATAGGCTGATGCCTTCACCCTGTAATAGATTCTCTTTGCCAATCGAAGAGGGTTTGAAAGACCAAATAATACCGTCTGCCATTTTGGCAGCCCCGCGATCGGCAAAGCACCCCACGCTATAAATAGCATCCTGCAATTGTATTTGCTCATTACCCGGTAAAGCCTGGCGGTTTCCCCGGTATAAGAGACCAACATCATATAGCGCGCATTTCTATTCTCCGGCAGGCGCAACGCCTCTTCAAGTTTGCCGTAAGTCAGAAAAGTTTTTAAATATTCTGTTTGTTTTGCATTGGCCTCGATATATGCATCACGCACCAAGGCAACAACATCCCAATATTCAACCTTTACACCTTTGCCAATCAAAAAATCGATATACCAATCCCGCGCAGTCTTGTCGGTCAGGTGGATGAACGAAACGTAAATGACTTTCTCTGTCATAGCGCCCAACCGTCATCAACTACAATATTTTGACCATGGATGAACGTGGACATATCGCTTAGCAGGAACAGCAGCGTGCCCTGAAGATCCTTGGCATCCAGCATCCCCTTGGACGCGGCCAAGCTGTTATACCGCTCCAAAAAACCGGCAGGCTGGTCATTGAGAATGCCGCCAGGACTGATGCAATTCACCCGGATGTTACTGCCCTTGAGGTACTGTGCAAGATATTTTGTAAGATGAACGACCGCCGACTTGATCGCCGCATATTCCACCGGCATGGTCATTTTTGTCCCCTCATAAATACTGAAGCGAGGCGCCACCACGCCATATATGGATGCCATGTTAATGATCGTGCCGTGCCCCTGCCCCTTGAAGTAACGGGCAAATTGCTGCGACGTCAGGAAGTAGCCTCCCAGATGCATGGAGACATTTTCGCAAAAATCCCCGTAGGTCACGTCCTCGAATTTTCTGCCGTAATTCTTGTTCCTGGGATACGCATTATTCACAAGCGCATCAATCCTTCCGTATTTGTCATGCAAGGAGGAAATCGCGCTTGCCAGCGATTCAGTTGAGGTGATATCCATTTCAACAAATTCCGTCCTGGCAGCTGCGTCGCTTGCCCGCAATTCACCGAGGAAGCTTTCCCCGGCTTGCCGGCTCACATCGGCCACGATCGCCACACCGCCATTTTCCTCAATGCAGCGCACAAAAGTCCGTCCTATCAGCCCTGCGCCGCCCGTTATTACAACCACCTTATCCTTAATCATCCAGCAACCCCTGAATTATTTGCGCGGCCCTACGCATGGCTTTCCTGCGACAGGATGAATTCAACAAATTTAAAATCCATCTCAGAATCAATATCGATAGAGCGCTCCTCCGGCATGACATACAACCTCGTATCATGGTTGAAAACTGTATCGCCACCAAAGAGTCCGTCATGCGTCCATACATAAATTGAGGCATTCATGTCATAGCATTTAGGAGCATCCTGCCTTCTGACAATTGCCGTCTTCAGGGTCTTGGACAACTCGACGACTCCGCGATCATTCACCTCAACGAGATTGAAATAGGGCGATCGACGCGCTGGAGCCCCGGTAATCACATTCGATACTCCGGTCTCTTCCAGCAACGCGACCGCGCCTGCAATATCCGCGACCGAGCGCAGCGGCGAAGTGGCGTCCAGATCGACTAATGTGTCAAAGCGGCCGCCCTGCTGCCGCTCAACTTCAGCGACGCAGTGCTTGATGACAGGCAACTTTGCAGCCCGGTCAGTCGCAAGTTCATCCGGCCTTTTTATCAGAAAATCAACACCCCATTCTTTGGCGACGCCGAGAATAATGTCCGAGTCGCTGCTGACGGCAACTGCGTCGAAGAGGCCGGACGCCTTGGCCTGTTCAATGCTATGGGCAATAAGCGGCTTGCCGTGAAGCGAGCGTACATTTTTACCCTTTACGCCCTTGGATCCACCCCTTGCGCATATTGAACAAATCCGTTTCATCTATGTACCCATTCCGCATTTTTGGCCGCCAACTCAGCGGCCTCTATCAGCCGTAGCGTTTCAAGACCTTCGCCCATCTTGCAATGCGTATCGGTCTTGCCGGACAGAATCGCTTCGTGCATATCACGATAAGTTTGATCGCGCTCGACCGAGAACGATTCGCTGTCGTTATTCACCCTAACCGTCCCCTTGATGAGGTCAGCTTCAATCGTGTGCCTTGCCGTGTTCACAATCAATATCCGCCGTCCTACCCGATCCAGGTAATTGAGCTGCACCGTTAATGCTGGACATAAGGGCGTCGCCATCAAAAGCATGAAAATATCGTCGCTCGATATTTCCAGGGAGCTGTAATGCCCCCCAATCGCGCTGACCCGTGTCCACCCCCCCAGCAGCCAGCAAAGGTAATCCAGCTCGTGGCTCAAATCCCTGAGCACCCCGCCGCCTTGTTCCGCACTGGCCGAGTAAGATGCGCGATAATCGGTTTCCGGACGCCAATCCGGAAGGTATTGGCCCACATAAGCCTGCACCGACAAAACCTTCTCTCCCTCCAGTAGCGCTTTCAATCGCTGGATGATCGGATGGAACCTGAGGTTGTAGGCCACCAAAACTTTGCTGAAGGCATGCGAAGGTATCGTGTGGAGATGGTCAAACAGCGGCTTCTCCACCAACACCACACCGCGATACCCAGTTTCCGCAAGCTTGGACAGCGTGACGTGATGCCGGCTGGTTGCATTGGCGACCACCACATAATCCGGATTCTCCGCAGCAACCGCTTCGGACAGGCCATGGTAGACCACCGGAAAATCAACCGCCCGGCCGCTCACAACGGCAGTGCTGCAGCCCAGTGCCAACAGTATGCGGGCATGCCTCGCTCCTATGGAGCCATAGCCTACGACCAGTGCTTTCACGTAAATACGTCCCCGAATTCCACGTTGGCCCTGTCGTAGTCCGCCAGATGGCCGATATCGAGCCAGTATTCCCGGATGGGGAAAGCCGATGTTTCCTGCTTCCGTTCGATGAGTCTCTCAAACAGCGTGGGCATGTCGAAATAGGTATTGGGCTGCACCAACTCCAGCGCTTTCGGCTCCAGCACATAAATGCCCGCATTGACAAAGAAACGCTGAACCGGCTTCTCGTCTATGCCGGTGATGCGATGGTCGTCTATCTTCACGACTCCATACGGCACCTGGAAATCGTATTCGCGCACGCACATGGTCGCTTGCGCACGATGGCTGAAATGAAAATCGAGCAATTGGCTGAAATTCACCTTGGTCAGCAAGTCCCCGTTCATCACGAAGAACGGCGCATCCGGCTTGCCCGGGAGCAGGCTCAAAGCGCCCGCCGTGCCCAGCCGCTGGTCCTCATGGAGATACCTGATATCAACCCCCCAGCGCGAGCCATCGCCGAAATGGGACTTGACGACGTCCGCCATGTAGTTGACCGAAATGTAGAACCGGCTGAAGCCGTACTCGATGAAATTTTCCAGAATAGTTTCAAGCAGTGGCTTGCTGCCGACCTTCAACATCGGCTTGGGAATTCCGTCGGTAAGGGGGCGCAGGCGGCTTCCCAGCCCACCGGCCATCAGAACAACGATGTTTTCCCGCTTGCGCGACTGGATAAGTTCATCCAGGGTTTCCAGGCCCACCACTTGGCGATTTTCATCCACCACGGGTATGTGGTGCAGCCCCTTTCGCTTCATGGTGGCCAGGATGGTCTCGCGCCCTTCATCTACCCTGGCGACGGTCGGGGCAGGATTCATGATTTTGCTGACGGGCTCTTCCAGCGACAGCCCTTTCAGGATTCCGCGTCGCACATCGCCGTCCGTCACGGTTCCTGCCAGCGCGCAATTCTCTTCTGCGACCAGCACAATTTGCTTCCCGCTCTTGTCCAGCAACTGGATGGCTTCCCTGATGGAGCTTTCAGGCGAAACCAGGATTTCTTTCCATGAACTCATGTTGTTGCCCTTATTTCTTTTGCCGGAACCCCAGCAACCGTCACGCCGTCCGGCACATCACGTATCACCACGGCGCCAGCCGCAACCAGGCTGTTACGCCCAATCTGAATTCCCTGGATCACGGTAGCGCCCGCTCCCACATGGGAGCCTTCGCCGACCCTGACCCCACCCGACAGGGTGACGCCCGGCGCAATGTGCGCGTGATCCCCGATATGGCAATCGTGATCCACTATGGCGCCCGTATTAATCACGGCATTTTTTCCGATATGGCATCCCGGCTGAATGACGGCCCCGGCCATGACCTGCGAACCTTCGGATAACGCAACATCAGCGCCAACAACCGCCGAGGGATGAGTAACACTGGCAAATCTGTAGCCCCTGTTTGCAAAGCGTTCAAACAATATCCTTCGCAACGGATGCACAAGCACGCCCCCAACCCCGTTCACAAGATAAATGGATTCTGCCCGGCGCTTCAATATTTCCTCATCGTCGCCCAGCACCGGTACATCCAGCAGCAACCGGCCATGTTTGCCAACATCAGCATCGGTAGCGCCCAGTATCTCCTCGGACTGCATGCGCAAGGCACTGATCAACACCTTTGCGTGTCCGCCCGCACCCAAAATTATCACCGGCCTGCTCAAGATTGAACCTTACCGTCCGGTTGATAATCCCTGTCCGCAATTTTTCCCAGCCATTCCCAGTACTGCATCGGGCTGATTCCGTCGCCGGGGCGCTTGACTGCGAGATTGTCACGCGTGAACAACTCGCCTTTACGGATGTCGCAAGCCGCTATCAGGCTTTTTCTCGCGATGGGCCTGTTTTTCAATTCCGATGCGGAGGGCTGTTTGACCGGGGAGCCCAGCGCCAATTCCACTTCGCGGATGGACACCACCATCTGTTTCAATTCGTCCGGCTCCAGCGACGCCTTGTGGTCCGGCCCCGGCAGATTGCGGTCCAGCGTAAAATGCTTTTCAATTGTCAAAGCACCCATGGCAACGGCCGCAACCGGGATTGCAATGCCCGGCGTATGGTCTGAATAGCCGATGGGCAAACCGAAGACTTGTTGCAGCGTGATCATGGCGCGCAGGTTGACCTCGGCAAAAGGAGCGGGGTATTCTGTCGTGCAGTGCAGCAACGTCACCTTGTCGCGCAGCGCCTGCCGGCCTGGCTCGGAGCCATAGGCTTGTTCGAATGCCGGCAGCGACGGCGGTGCATCCTTCTCGGTATAGCCGAACGCCAAAACGCCCAGCGCGGTTTCGATTTCCCCCAGTGTGCTCATTCCGGTGGAGAGAATGACAGGTTTGCCGGTTCGCGCTGCCGTGAGCAATAGCGGGGCGTTGGTAATGTCGCCGGATGGCAGTTTGATTCTGGCCAAATTGAACTTGCCAGCCAGCATAGCCAGGCTTTCCAAATCAAATGGCGTGGAAAGAAACTCGATTCCCCTTGTTTGGCAATGCTGGGCCAGCGCTTCATGAGCGCCCTCATCCAGTTCCAGTTTCTTGATCATTGCGTATTGCGATTCCTGCGCGTCCGTAAGCCTGGCTTGATATTCGGCCTTGGCCGCATTGCGGCTGACCAGCTTATCGGCCTTGAAGGTCTGGAATTTGACCGCATCGGCGCCAGCTTCGGCTGCCACATCAATCAGCCGCTTGGCTAGCTGCAGATCGCCATTGTGGTTCACGCCAGCTTCGGCAATGATGTAAACGCCGTTATGCATGAGCCGCCGCCAAGTCGAAAAAATGTTTTTTCAACAAAGACGATGGATCGGCGATCTGCTTTAGCCGTTCCTTGATGCGCATCGCACTGTCGCCGTCGCCATAGGGGTTGTTCACGCCGGAACAGTCAGCCTCCAGAGCGTTGAGAATAGCCTTGGATATGGATTGAGCATTCGTTGCACAGTTAATCACCGAGTCAGCCATCAGCCGGCCTTTTTGCCTGTCGCCAATATTGACCGTAGGCTTGCCAAAGGATGGCGCCTCGTACAATCCGCTGGATGAATTTCCAACGACAGCATCCACATGTGACATTGCGCTCAAATAACGCAACTGCCCCAGAGAGGTATAGGCTCTTGCGTTGGCGTGGCCGGCCACATAATCGTCCATGAGCCGCGCGATGGCGCGGCCGTCGGTATCGGCATTCGGTTTGGTAAAGACAATGCCGGTATCCTGGCCAAGGCTTTCCAAGGCCATCAGCAACTCGCTAAATTGCGCTTCCGCAGATTGCCGCTCAAGAGTAACGGGGTGAAAAGTGACCAGAAGATTTTTTGGCCTGAACTTGAAATCCATCGCCTCTTCCAACTCATTGCGGCTGAGCAACTTGACCCGTTTGATGTAGTCAAGGCCGGGGCTGCCCACATTGAAGATATGATCCGGGTTTTCCCCCAGTTGCCGAACCCTGCGCGCGGAAGCCTCGTTGGTAACGAAATGCAGGTGCGACATTTTGGTGATGCTATGGCGGATGGCCTCGTCGAAAGCGCCTTCGGTGACGTCTCCCCCAGCTATGTGAGCAATGGGCACCCGCGCCACCATCGCCGCCTGCGCCGCCGCCAGGATCTCGTATCGATCCCCGAGCAGTACCAGCATATCCGGACGCAGGCGAGCCAATGCATCCGCAAACCCGATCACGCCCAGCCCCATGGATTTGGCCACACCGGCAGCCGTATCGCTCGACAACAGCATTTCGATTTTTTCATCAATAACGAATCCATCGGCCTCGATGGCCTTGTATGTCAGCCCGAACTCAGGTGACAAATGCATGCCGGTCACGGCAATCTGCAACCGCAGCGCAGTATCCTGGCGGATTTCCTGCATGAGCCAGTACAGCAGGCCGTAATCGGCCCGCGTGCCTGTCACGACGCATATCTTGCGCTCAGACACGCGGCCCACCCAGATTAGCGCTACTGGGAATGTTGATCAGCCGCCGCTCGATGTCTTTCGCCGACTCCAAGCCGCCCATCTTCGGGCAGGATTTATACATTTCCAATTCGTGCATGAGAGTCCATGCGGGCCGGGTCATGATTCCCTGGCTGTTCGTTGCATCAAGCAAGGCATCGCGCCGGTCTGCATACTGCCTATCCAGAAGCAAGACGTTCAGCCAGTAGTTGCTTTGCGCGAACTCCTGCTCGACGAAAAAACGAAGCCCGGGCATCCCGGAGAATGCCTTCCTGTAATTTTCCGCCACCGCCCGCTTGCGGCTGATAAATCCCGGCAACTCTTCCAGTTGCGCACACCCCAGGGCAGCATTGATGTTGGGCAGACGATAGTTGTAACCGATCTGGTCGTGAATAAACGACCATTTGTGCGGCACTCTGGCTGTTGTCGTCAAGTGCTTGGCAAGCCTGCCTATTTCGCTGTCGTTGGTCAGGATGGCTCCGCCGCCGCCTGTGGTGATGACCTTGTTGCCGTTGAAGCTCAGGGCCGAAACCTTGCCCCAGTTCCCCGTATGCCTGCCCTTGTAATAGGAGCCCAAGGATTCGGCGGCATCCTCGACGAGCTCAAGCCGGAACCTGGCGCAAACCTCAGCCAGCGGATCCAGATCCACCGGATGCCCGAATACATGCATCGGCACCACGGCCTTGATGCGGCGGCCGGTTTTCTTGTTGAAACAATTTTCGCCCTGGATTTCTGCAATCTCTTCAAGGTAATGTCCGAGTTTTACCGGGTCTAGACCCAGTGTGGATTCCTCGCTGTCCACAAAGTGGGGGATAGCACCGCAATAGCTGATGGCATTTGCCGTGGCGATGAAGGTCAGGGTAGGCGACAGCACTTCATCGTCGCGCTCTACCCCTGCCAGCCTCAGGCAAACATGCAGCGCCGCGGTACCGTTGACCACCGCCACCGCATGCTTCGCCCCGGTATATTCGGTCAGTTGCTGCTCGAAGCGATCTACGAACTTGCCGACCGAGGATACCCATCCCGTATCCAGGCATTCCTTCACATACGCCCATTCGTTCCCCAAAAAACTCGGCTCATGCAGCGGGATGCTCGCATGCTCATTGGGCAAAACCGACTTCAGCGCGGCGATGACCGCTGCCTGGTCGAATCCAACCTTGTAATCGGCGCTGACGGACGGACTCATATGTTATATATATCGGCCTTGTAATCTTTCAGATTCTCGGGTTTGCCGAACCAGGCGATCGTTTCTGCAAGCCCGCGCTTGAAACCCTCTTTCCCGCCGTATGCAGGCTCCCAGCCGGTCAGTTTCCTGGCCTTGCTGTTGTCCGCCCACAGTCGATCAACCTCGCTTTTTTCGGGGCGAAGACGCATCTCGTCGGTTTCAATTTCGACATCTGTCTTCATGATCTCAGCAATCATCCGCACGGTGTCGCCCATCGAGACTTCAAAGTTGCTGCCGATGTTTATCACCTCGCCAACCGACCGCTCCGAACCGGCAACGGCAATAAAGCCGCGCACGGTGTCCTTCACAAAATTGAAGTCGCGGGTCGGATGCAATGCACCCAGCTTGATCCGGCGCTTGCCGCTGGCAATCTGGGTAATCACCGTAGGAATAAACGCGCGAGCCGATTGCCGGGGGCCATAGGTGTTAAAGGGCCGGATCGTGGCAACGGGAGTATCAAATGCATTGTAGAACGACATCGCGATCTGGTCGGCACCGATCTTCGTTGCCGAATAGGGAGATTGCCCCTGAAGCGGGTGCTCTTCGGTAATGGGGACGAATCTCGCGGTGCCGTAAACTTCGCTGGTGGAGGTGTTAACCACCTTTTTCACACCCAGCTCGCGCGCGGCCTGGACGATATTCAGGGTGCCCTTCACATTTGTATCCACATACGTATCCGGAGAATGGTACGAATACGGTATGGCAATCAAGGCGGCCAGATGCATGACGGTATCGCAACCCTGCATGGCTTTTTTTACGCCATGGGGATCGCGTATGTCCCCGGCAAACACCTCAAATTTTCCCTGCACGTCCGCACTGCAATGATCCAGCCAGCCCCAGGAATTGAACGAGTTATAAAGCACAAAGGCACGCACATCATGGCCCTGGCGCACCAACTCTTCTGTCAGATGGGAGCCTATGAATCCATCCGCGCCGGTTACAAGAATCTTGCCTGGGTTCACTGTATTTCCTCGGTTAAATGGACTGCCTGATGCGGGGGCAGTCATGGCTCTTGCAGAAAAGAACGGTTAGCATGCTAAAGCTCATTGTGATCCCCCAGCAATCCCTTTTGCACCGCTTCGCGCTTCAACTCCTCTATTTCGTCGCGCAGCTGTTCGTATTCCTGCATCTTGTGCCTCAGGAAATGCACGGTCATGCGCGCCCGCTCTTCAATCCCGCGCGGTGTCAGCACATAGGCATAGGCCAACTTGTTTTCGCTGTTGCGAAAATTGTTGACCTTCAGGCAGCCCTTTTCAACAAGCGCATTCAAGCAAAAATTCACCTTGCCCAAACTGATGCCAAGGTGTTTCGCCAAATCCCGCTGAGAAAGACTGGGATTGTTTTCGAGGGTCTTGAGCAGACCGTAATGTGTGGAATCGTCTCGCATAGAGTGCGTTCAAATCGTGAACAGCGCGCATTACAACAGCCCTGGCCTATCATGTCAAGCGACGTCCATCCCCTGTGGCACGAATTAAACATGCCATTTTTCTCTCGCTACGCTTCCTAAAACGCCGTCAAATCCGATAAGATGCGCGTTCGTTACGCTCAAATTCCAGATCGCTATCATCCATGGCGCACGCATTCGCCGATTCTTCCGCACCCCACATCCTGCTGGTCAAAACCTCATCCATGGGGGATGTGTTGCACAATTTGCCCGTGGTATCCGACATTTGCCGGCATTTCCCGAAGGCGCAAATTGACTGGGTGGTCGAAGAAAGTTTCGCCTCATTGCCAGCCTTGCATCCCGAAGTGAAGCAAACGCTCACTGTCGCCTTACGCCGCTGGCGCAGGGCGTGGTGGAAATCGCGCGGAGAAATCAGGGCGGCTTGCTCAGAACTCTCTTCGGGGCATTACGACCTTGTGCTCGACACCCAGGGCTTATTGAAAAGCGCGCTGATCGCACGGTGCGCCGCTGCGCCAAAATACGGCTTCGATTGGCAAAGCGCGCGTGAACCGCTATCCACGCTGTTTTACGACCATACCTTTGCCGTGGCAAAAAACCTGCATGCCGTGGAGCGCAACCGTCAGCTAGCCGCTCAAGCATTAGGTTATCTCCCGGACACGCCCGCAGATTACGGCATCAAGGCGCCAAATCTCGCCCTGCCGTGGTTGCCGCCCGCACCCTATGCCGTGCTGCTGCATGCCACCAGCCGTGATGATAAATTATGGGATGAAACCAATTGGATTGAAATAGGGCAATACCTGAACCAGGCCGGGGTGCTCGCGGTATTGCCTTGGGGCAGCGAACAGGAAAAGACCCGCGCCGCTCGCCTGCGCGCGACGATTCCCGGCGCGGTCTGCGCCCCGCGCCTCAACTTGAAAGAGGCAGCGGCGATGCTGGGGCATGCCCGCGCCGCAATCGGCGTGGATACGGGGTTAAGCCATCTTGCAGCAGCGCTCGGCATTCCAACCGTCGGAATCTACACCGCTACAGATCCAGGGTTGACTGGCCTTTATGCGGGTGAAAACGCCGTTAATCTTGGCGGCAAGGGAACACCGCCTACTGTGAGCGAAGTCGTTTCCGCACTACGGCAAGTTGGTGCCTATGACTAGATCGCGCCTTTTCTACAGCATCGCATTATGGACGTTATTGCCCTATGTCTTTTTCCATCTGATCCGGCGCTCTTTCAAGCAACCCGAATACCTGCACCATATCGGCGAGCGTTTCGGTTTTTATCCTCAATTCGGTTCAAAGCCGATAATCTGGCTGCACACGGTGTCGGTCGGCGAAACTCGCGCGGCCGCCAGCCTGGTGCAGCAGTTACGCATGGAATATCCCAGCCATCGATTGCTGCTGACTCACACCACCCCGACCGGGCGCGCCGCCAGCGAACAGCTTTTCGGGGATGACGTTCTGCGTGTTTATCTGCCCTATGACTATTCCTTTGCTGTGCGGCGCTTCCTGCGCCATTTTCGCCCGGCCATCGGCATCCTGATGGAAACCGAAGTCTGGCCCAATTTGATCAGCCAATGCCGCTCGTCAGAGACTCCCTTACTATTGCTGAACGCACGTCTCTCGGAAAAGTCAGCAGCAGGCTACGCGCGCTTTCCGGGCCTGACGCGCAGTAGCCTGGAACAACTCGCTGCCATTGCAGCGCAGACCAAAGACGATGCCAGGCGCCTCACGAACCTGGGGGCGCCTGCGGTTTCAATCATGGGTAACCTCAAATTCGACATACAACCGCCCGAGGCCATGCTGCAACTGGGCCATCAAATGCGCGGGCTGTTTGGCACGCACCGCAAAGTGTTTCTTGCGGCCAGCACGCGGGACGGTGAGGAAACGTTGCTGCTGGAATCTCTGGGGAAATGTAATGTGCCAGGTTTGCTTACGGTGATCGTCCCGCGTCATCCACAGCGTTTTGATGAGGTAGCTGCAATGCTGGACCGGCGCGGCATCCGCTTCCAGCGCCGCAGCGAAAATCGCCCGGTTGAGCCTGAAACACAAGTAGTCCTGGGCGACAGCATGGGAGAGATGTTTGCTTATTATGCTGCCTGCGATCTTGCATTTATCGGCGGCAGCTTGCTTCCGTTCGGAGGGCAAAACCTGATCGAAGCCTGCGCCGTAGGCAAGCCCGTGCTGATCGGGCCGCACACGTACAATTTCGCTCAAGCCAGCGAGCAGGCTGTCGGTGCGGGTGCGGCACTACGCATAGCAACTGCGGGAGAACTGCCGGAACGTCTGCAACACCTGTTCGGAAATTTCGAGGAACTAGCCAGCATGTCGAGTTGCGGCATCAGCTTTGTGGCGGCACATCGCGGCGCAACCGAGGTCGCGCTCGGCATCATCCAAAAACACTTGCCTGTTTGACCACCCGCCCGAAAGCGGGCATCAGCGCTGCAATTCCTGCATGCACAGCATCAAATTTGCCTGCCAATCGCCTGCGGCAAGGCCAAAAGTGCGGCCCAGCTTGTCATTGGAAAGCACGGAATTCTTCGGCCGTTTCGCGGGTGTCGGATATTCACTGGAAGGAATTGCCACCAGATTGGGCAATGGCTGCATCCCGCTCTGGCGCAGGATTTCCGCGGTAAATCCATGCCACGACACCTTGCCGGAAGAAGTCATGTGGTAGGTGCCGCTCGCCTCACCCTCGCTTATTCCGGGCATGTGCAATTGCGCCAGTATCTGCGCTGTCATTTCGGCCAGCGAACGGCACCAGGTCGGCGCACCTGCCTGGTCATCCACCACGCGCAGCTCCTTGCGCTCGCGCGCCAGCCGCATCATGGTCAGCATGAAATTGTGGCCGCGGCTGCCATATACCCAGCTGGTACGGAAAATAAGGTGTTTCCCGCCTGCGGCGCGCACCGCCTCTTCACCTTCCAACTTGGTTTTTCCGTATACGCTTTGCGGATTGGGCACATCGGTTTCGAGATATGCGCCTTGCTTTGTCCCGTCGAATACGTAATCCGTGGAGTAATGCACCATCCATGCGCCCAAGGCTTTCGCCTCCTCTGCCAACACGCCAGGCGCTTCTGCATTGACCGCTCGCGCCAGGTTGGCCTCGCTCTCGGCTTTGTCCACTGCGGTGTAGGCGGCCGGATTGACGATGATGTCCGGACGGATGGAGCGCACCACTTGCCGGATCGCTGCGGGGTTGGCAAGATCAAGTTGGTCAGCATCGAGCGCGACAACCTTGCCCAATGGTGCAAGCGTGCGTTGCAACTCCCACCCCACCTGGCCGTTCTTCCCGGTCAGCAGAACCGTTCTCATGCAATCACCTCGTTCCTCACGCAAACACCTCCGCTTCACTGAATGCCTTGCCCGCAGCATCCTTCGCGGAGAGCAGCGGGTCTCCTTGCAGAGGCCAGTCTATCGCCAGATCGCGGTCGTTCCAGATGATGCAGCGCTCGTGCTCCGGCGCCCAATAGTCGGTGGTTTTGTACAGGAATTCTGCGTATTCGCTCAACACCACGAAGCCGTGCGCAAAGCCGGCGGGAATCCAAAGCATTTTTTTGTTTTCGGCAGAAAGATGGATCCCGAACCACTTCCCGAATGTCGGCGATGATCGGCGGATGTCCACCGCCACATCGAATACCTCGCCAGCCACCGCACGCACCAGTTTCCCCTGTGGCTGCCTGATCTGATAATGCAAGCCGCGCAACACGCCGAGCGCCGAGCGCGAGTGGTTATCCTGGACGAATTTTGAGGCTACCCCAGTCAATTCTTCGAAACGTCTTTGGTTGTGGCTCTCGAAAAAGAAGCCGCGCGCATCGCCGAACACCTTCGGCTCAAGTACCAGCAAGCCGGGAATCCCGGTTTCAGTCGCCTGCATCAGAACAACCTTTCTTTCAACAGCCCCCGCAGGTACTGCCCATATGCATTTTTCGCCAGTGGTTGCGCCAGTTTTTCCAGTTGAGCGGCATTGATGTAATTTTTTCGAAAGGCGATTTCTTCCGGACAGGCAATTTTCAGTCCTTGCCGCTTTTCCAGGGTCTGGATGAACAGCGCCGCCTCCAGCAAGGATTCGTGGGTGCCGGTGTCCAGCCAGGCGTATCCCCGCCCCATCACCTTGACATCCAGCTGCCCGCGATCGAGATATATTTCATTGACTGTGGTGATTTCCAATTCGCCCCGCGCCGATGGCTTGATTGATTTGGCGATCTCGACCACGTCATTGTCGTAAAAATATAGCCCGGTCACCGCATAGTTGGATTTGGGTTGTGAAGGTTTCTCTTCCAGGCTGATGGCACGGCCCTGCGCGTCGAATTCGACCACGCCATAGCGTTCCGGATCGTGCACATGGTATGCAAACACCGTGCCGCCGCTCTCTTTCTCAGCCGCAGATTTGAGCAAGTGCTCGAAATCGTTGCCGTAGAAAATATTGTCTCC
>JBGPSQ010000003.1:0-39706 GCA_041490205.1 Gallionellaceae bacterium | reverse complement strand
TTGGACGCCAGCGCCGAGGAACGCGACACGCGCGGGTTCATCTCGATCACCACCATGCGCCCGTCCTTCGGGTTGATGGAGAACTGCACGTTGGAACCGCCGGTCTCCACGCCGATCTCGCGCAGCACTGCCAGCGAGGCGTCGCGCATGATCTGGTATTCCTTGTCGGTCAGCGTCTGCGCCGGCGCGACCGTGATCGAGTCACCGGTATGCACACCCATCGCATCCAGGTTTTCGATGGAGCAGATGATGATGCAGTTGTCGTTGCGGTCGCGCACGACTTCCATCTCGAATTCTTTCCAGCCGAGCAGCGACTCCTCGATCAGCAATTCCTTGGTGGGCGATGCCTCCAGCCCGCGTTCGCAAATCTCGACGAATTCCCCGCGATTGTAGGCGATGCCGCCGCCGGAGCCGCCCATTGTGAAGGAGGGGCGGATCACGGTGGGGAAGCCCATGGCCTGCTGCACCTGCAGGGCTTCTTCCATGGAGTGGGCAATGGCCGAGCGCGCGGACGCCAGGCCGATCTTGGTCATCGCCTGTTTGAATTTTTCGCGGTCTTCCGCCTTGTCGATGGCTTCCCGGCTGGCGCCTATCATTTCGACATTGTATTTTTCAAGCACGCCATGCTTGGCGAGATCGAGCGCGCAGTTCAGCGCGGTCTGCCCGCCCATGGTGGGCAGGATGGCATCCGGCTTTTCCCGGGCGATGATCTTTTCCACCATCTTCCAGGTGATCGGCTCGATGTAGGTCGCATCCGCCATGTTCGGGTCGGTCATGATGGTGGCGGGGTTGGAATTCACCAGGATGACGCGATAGCCCTCCTCGCGTAGCGCCTTGCAGGCCTGTGCGCCGGAGTAATCGAACTCGCACGCTTGCCCGATGACGATGGGGCCGGCGCCGATGATCAGGATGCTCTTAATGACGCTGAGTCTAGCCATAAACTCTTTTTTCACCACAGAGGCACAGAGACACAGAGAATGCACAGAGGTTTTCTCTGTGTCTCTGTGTCTCTGTGGTTAGGTTTTACTCTTCTCCATCATCCCGGCAAAACGGTCGAACAACCCGCTCACGTCATGCGGCCCGGGGCTCGCTTCCGGGTGGCCCTGGAAGCAGAACGCGGGCTTGTCGGTGAGCTCGAATCCTTGCAGGGTGCCGTCGAACAGCGAGACGTGCGTCACGCGCGCGTTCTTGGGCAGGGTCGCGGCATCCACCGCGAAGCCGTGGTTCTGGCTTGTAATCATCACGCGCCTGGTCTGCACGTCCTGCACCGGATGGTTCGCGCCGCGATGGCCGAATTTCATTTTCACCGTTTTCGCGCCCACGGCCAGCCCCATGATCTGGTGTCCCAGGCAGATGCCGTATAGCGGCACGCCCTTTTCGATGAATTTCTGCGTGGCAGTGATCGCATAGTCGCACGGCTCGGGATCGCCGGGGCCGTTGGACAGGAACACCCCGTCCGGCTTCAAGGCCAGCGCCTGCTCCGCCGTGGTCTTGGCGGGCACCACGGTGATGCGGCAGCCGCGTTCGGCGAGCATGCGCAGGATATTGCGCTTCACGCCGAAGTCGTAGGCGACCACATGGAATTTCGTTTCCTTCTGTTCGGAGTAGCCCGTGCCCAGGCGCCACTCGCGCTCTGTCCAGACGTAGGGTTTGTCGCAGCTCACCACCTGCGCGAGGTCCATGCCGTTGAGGCCCGCAAAGCCGCGCGCCGCCTGCAATGCCGCCTCGGCATCGGTGCCGGTGGCGATGCAGCCGTTCTGCGCGCCCTTGGAGCGCAAAATGCGCGTGAGCTTGCGGGTGTCTATCCCCGCGATGGCCACCACGTTGTTGGCCTTCAGGTATTCTGGCAGCGATTGCGTGCTGCGGAAATTGCTCACTGCCATGGCAAGGTCGCGGATGATGAGGCCGCTGGCGAACACCTGGCGCGACTCCACGTCCTCGGGGTTTGCGCCCACGTTGCCGATATGCGGGTAGGTCAGCGTGACGATCTGCTTGCAGTAGGAAGGGTCGGTCAGGATTTCCTGATAGCCGGTCATGGCGGTGTTGAACACCACCTCGCCCGTGTTCATGCCGGCAGCGCCGATGGCAATGCCGCGAAATACCGTCCCATCGGCTAATACAAGAATGGCTGGGCTCGTTTGCGACACTGGGATTCCCCGAAAAGCAGTTATTACATATGAAGAAGCGGGACGAACCTCACGTTCATCCCGCCTTGTTGGATGCGCATTATATCCGAATGCAGCAAGGGCATCAAATATGGCGGACTGATGCAGCCCTTGCTGCAATTCCTAATGGCCCGACTTGCCGCCAGCATGCGCCGCCCAAAACCACCTCAGAACATCCCAAAAGACCCTGCATATCCACGCGCGGGAATGAGCACCCTTACCTGTTGTTTGCAATAATCAATTTGCAATCTCACCTGTCATCAATCTGCAATGTCGCATTGATAGAATTTTTGAGTTTCAACAACTTTGATATAACCGAGCGAGGGATAAATTGAAACGACTCACGTTATTTTTGGGATTGATGGCGCTGGCCGGTTCCAGCATTGCCATCGAAATGCCGCAAAGCGCAACCGAAATAGGATGCCAGAACTGCCACGCAATAGACCACAAGGTTGTCGGCCCCGCATGGATAGAGGTATCCAGGCGTTACCGGGACAAGCGGAACGATCAGGCGTTCTTTGATCAACTGGTGCACAAAGTATCCACGGGCGGGCAAGGCAACTGGGGGAATTTACCCATGACGCCAAACGACCCCACAGGCAAGAAGCACGACAAGATTGTCGAACTGGTGAAATTCGTTCTCACCCTGTCCGATCAATTGCCGGAATACGAGAACAAGAAGTAAGCCAGGCCGCTCCTCCTGCGTCCAACCCTTCGATAGGGATTGCCGGCTGGCATTGCCCAGCCGGCAATCCCGACCCATTCCCCGATTCCTTTGGGCATCCCCAAAGGAATCGGGGAAACCCCTAGGGTGAAATGCCTATACTGTGCTCCACAGATAATATAGATAAAACTGGATATTGCGTCAGGCATCGTCAATTTGTAACATTGAAAATGTGACATCTTGGCCTTCGTTTTGGCCTTCGTTGGGATTCCAGAATTGCATCAAGGAGCTATCACATGATACGCACGTTGTTTTTGCTGACATTGACCGGGGTTGCGGGCACATGCCTCGCCGCCGACATGCCGCAAAGCGCCGCGGATATGGGCTGCACGAACTGTCATGCCCTCAATGCCAAGGTCGTCGGCCCCTCCTGGACGGAGATTGCCCAGCGTTATCGCGAGAGACGCTACGACCCGAACGTGCTGGAACAAGTCATCAAGAATGTGTCCAACGGCAGCAGGGATAACTGGGGGAAGCTTCCCATGACGGCCAGCGATCCGACCGGCAAGAAACGCGAACAGATCGTCGAAGTGGTGAAATACATTCTCTCCCTGCCCGAGCAGCCTGCAAGCCAGCCGGTCGCGGCTAATACCGAAAAAGCCTCAAAAACCCCAAAATAGCCTGAACAAGCAGGCCGCTCATAACGGCAGCGCCGATGACGCTGTCGCGTAACACCTTCTCACCGCCGGAAGTTACCCGGCGAAAACCAATCCTCGTTTCGTGCAGCGTGGCGAACCCTTGATATTTGCCTGGGTTCACGGCACCATGCGCGGATAGCCATGCTTGGGGTATGGCTTCGGCTATGGCAGCGATGGCGAATTGAGATTCATGCGCACACTTTACTTTGCCTGCTCTCATTGGCAATACACGCCTGAATGAGGAGCCAAGCCATATTGGAGCATTAACCCATCGGATTAAACACAAAGGGGGAGTCATGAATAAAGCCGTGAAAAAGTTGTTGCAGTTGCTGCTGATATTGTGCGCCATGCTTGCGCCAGGTCTTACGTCAACCGCATTCGCCAAAGATGTCTCGCTTTCGATGGCGTACACCAATGCGCTCGGAAACGAATTGCCGTTTTCCATCTTTTCCAAACAAAGCTGGAGCCCGGACCCCAATGCGCGCTACGTCAAGCTGCACCTCTATTTCGACGAGCCCATCATGGTGCGGGGACTGGAGATCGATTCCTGCGGGACGCAAATCGACCAGAACCTCTCGATCTTCATCAATTTCGACCAATGGGTGCTGCACATCGATCCCAGTGCGTCCGCCGGAATGCCAGGTCCTCTCCACGCCGAAAGGAAGGGGGACCGGTTCGTAATCGAAAATCTCTTTGAGGCAATCACCGCCAGCGAGGAACATGGCGAGCCGAACCTCGATGAAAACGGCGAGCCTGTCGAGGACAACACCGCGACCGTCGAGAAGAACATCGAGGTGCGCTCGATGACCATCAATTTCGAGCGCAGCAAGGGGTTCAGGATTTGCGGCATCCACCTGAAAGACCCGGAAGGCCAGGACTACACCATCAAGACGCCCGCGATGGTGCCGGGAAAAGTGCAGGCATCGAGCACACTCGACCCGCAGACCGCCTATGACCCGATCTACCTGTTCGATTCGCGCTTCGAATACGGATGGGCTTCGAACAAGCTGGCCAAAAATGTCAGCCTCTCCTTCAACTTCGACGAGCCCAAGCGCATCGAGAAAATCCGCATCTGGAACGGCTACCAGCGCTCGGTGAACCACTGCCAGTCCAACAGCCGCGCCAAGACCATCCGGGTTACGGGTGACGGCGGCTACAGCGAGGTGATCACCATCAGCGACATACTCGGCGCGCAGGTGGTTGATCTGCCCAAGCCCTTTACCGGCAAGCAGCTCAAGTTCGACATCATCGACTCCTTCCTCGGCAAATCCTACCAGGACCTGGTGATCAGCGAATTGCGCTTCTTCGACGGCAAACAGTGGTTCATGCTCGACCCCACCCGCAAGCTGCAAGAAAACATCGCCGCGAACCGTGCGCTATTTACCCAGGCCAGGGCCGGCGAGATGATAAGCGAATCTTTCGTTGGAGAACGTCAATATGATGTCAAATTCAGCGGAGAAAATAAAAAGCCTACTGAAGTCAAAGACACGGCAAACGCCAACTCTGAGGATGAGATATTAGGCGCGTCTGACAATGCCGTGTTACGCCTGAGGGCAGATGGCAGCTTCTACATTTCCGGCACATCCTGGGTGGAAGCCTCAGGCAAGGCGTATTTTGCCTTGGGCAACTACGAGGTAAAGTCTGCCGACGCGAAGAACGGCATGCGGCTGCGCTTGTTCGGCCTCTATTATGAAACTCCCGCATACAGAGGGGGCGATTGCAACGGCTGCGGGCGCGACTGTAACAAGAACGTGTCAACCAATGATGGTTCAACCCAGAACATATTCCAGGAATTTGTCACGATCAAGGTCACGCCAGACGGGCTCGGCAAAAAATTTGAAATTACCAACGAGAGCGGCGGCAAGAAACTGCCCTTCAAAATGTACCGGCTCATCAAGGAGAAGGGCAACCCATGAAGCGACTCTGCTCTGCGCTGATAATTTTTGCCCTTGTCTGCCCGGCCTATGCCGAGCAGGCAAGGCACGGGCAGGCGGTGAAGGTGAACATCGCCTGGCGCCAGAAGGATTTTCCCGGCACGGCAACCCTCTATGAGGTGAAAGGAAATCCCGGGCTATGGGAGACGAAATCGGTGGCAAACCTGGCCGCCGCCCCGGTGGGCCAGCCTATTGCCGGGTCGTCGTTTGAACTGAAACCCGGCCACAAGAAACGCTTCGCGCTGGTGGTGCAAAACGACACCGGCAAGCCGATGTATTTCTTCGCGGCGCCCCATACGGTGCAACCGGAGGAACAGGCGCTCGGCTTCAAGTTCAAGTGCCTGTGCGTCAACCGCTCCTACACCATAGGGCCGAAAGAAACCTGGTACCGCATCGTGGAGTTTCGTCTATTCGAGGATTTTGCCGGGACGGAACTGACGGTGACGCACACGCTGATCGGCATCGACCAGAAACGCGCCGCTTCGGCTTCCAGTGACGCAACGATGCCTGAGATGTGATGCCGAATCGGGAGGGGCGACCGTGAAAATATCTGTGTGGCTGGGCGCCTCCCTTGCACCTCTCACCGCTCCAATACTTTATCTGACCGTGGTCATGGTCTTTGTACCCGATACAACTCCAAAACATGAGGGGACATGGGAAGCGGCGCTAGTCTCCCTCTTTTTATTTCTCATTCCCGCCAGCTACGTGGTCAGCATTATATTCGGAGCACCACTGATATATTTTCTCGGACGCTTGGAGAAACGCTCATTTTGGCGAGTAACGGCACTTGCCGCGCCTCTTGGTGCAATTGCGCTTATTTGCCTGCTGCTCGTAACCATGGCCTTCGGTGCCACCATACAGTGGGCGCGTGTCGGGTGGGAGGGCGTAGCGTCTTTTCTTTGTGTCGGCACAGGGTTGGGCGTGGTTATCGCCGCTACGTTTTGTTTTCTTGCTGGCATAACCCAGCGCTTGGACGGGAAACACCTTCGGCGCGCCCCTTAGCTCCGCGTTGGGTATTTATGAACAATCGATTATTTTCGCTCGTATTGCTTCTGCTTTTAGCGCTATCGGGCTGTGCCGCGAACGAATCGTATATACCCGCTCATCTTACAGTTCGAAACGGTGGCAGTTTTGGCCCCTCATATACAGTCGTCCTTGATGGCGACACTCTGATTTATAAAGTGCGCAACAAAACTGAGGCCATCGAAAGAACCAGGCCAACGCTTGCGCAATGGAAAGCTTTCCGCAAGGAGCTTGATGAAATAGACGTATGGCATTGGCGAAATGAATATTTCACGGAAGGCGTGCTTGACGGAAATGTGTGGCAATTCGAAGTCGAATATTCAGATCGCGCTATCAAGTCCATTGGACATGAAGGCTATCCTCAGGGAGATGGATCGCCATCAGCAAAAGGCCGACTAACCGCGCAGTACAAGCGGCATGTAAATGCAATTCGTATCCTATTGGGGGGAAGACAGTTTTGTTGCGGCTAATACCCAACCCCGCGCTCAAGCGGGACGGTAAAATCACACCTTGCCATTCCCAGATTCACGGCACGAACCAGTCGCCGTCCACGATCAAACCGGTGCCGTCAGACTCTGGGAGATGGACGATATAACCACCCTTGGACGCAAAGCGCTCGCCCGGCGCAAGAGCCATGCGAGAATTACATCGAAGGATTCCATATGCGCACGCAGTTTCTCCCGGCTGCCTTGGCTGCATATAACGCCTTGTCGGCGCGGTCTATGGTTGTTTCGACCGGAATTCCCGGGTCGAGGAGCGCCATGCCGAAGGATGCGAAAACATGGACAGGTTCTTTTTTGCCGATGTCTATATTCAATGCGGCCAGTCCTTCGTTGATCTCCTTTACCCTTTCGTAGCCGGGCGTCAAGTCGGTATAAGGCATGCAGAGCAGGAATTCCTCACCGCCGTAGCGGAACACCTTGTCGTAAGGGCGCAGATGCTTGATCAGGTAGCGCACTGTTTCGGCCAGCACAATATCTCCAGCGGCATGTCCGTGCAGGTCGTTGATGGCCTTGAAGTTGTCCAAGTCCATCATGGCTATGTAGCAAAGCTGGGCGTGGCGCTTCACCAGTTCCTGCTGTTCGCGCAGGGTCGGCAAGATACCGAAGCGTGTAATCGCCCCGGTCAGCGAGTCGCGGTTAATCAGCGAGTCTTCCATTTCCCGCTCCAGAGCGGATATTTCAAGCCGCAGCCGTTCGAGCGCATTGGCAAAGTTGTCGAAATCGAGTGGGGCTATGCGCTTGCCATCGTCAGAAGCGAGCAGCAGCAGCCTGGCGAGGTTGTGCATGCGCTGGTGTTCTTCGCCCAAGGCGACGAAGCCGGGGTGAGTGCGCAGATTTTCGGGCGCCCTGCCGTAATACCATTGGCCGAAGCGGCATTCCGTATGTGCTGAAGGATGGATGTCGTTCTTGTCGCCCATCAGGCCGCAAACGAGCGTGCGTATCAAGGATCCATACCATTGCTGGTGGTTGTTGAGGGCCTCTTTCAGTTGTGCGACAACTTTTTGCAATTCATCGCGGGTGACTTCGTCGAGTGCCATGTTTGCCTCCTATGAATCGTTTGTACCACTTTACGATGACTAACTGCTGAACGTGAATCCTTTCTTTGCAAAAAGATGAATGCAGGCATCGACCACAGCCGGATCGTAAAGCCTTCCCCTGCCCCGCTCGATTTCATGCAGGGCGGCCTCTATCCCCAATGCAGAACGATACGGACGGTGCGAGGACATCGCTTCCACCACGTCGGCGACGGTCATGATTCTCGATTCGAGCAGGATCTGCCCGCCCTTGAGTCCTTGCGGGTAGCCTGATCCATCCAGCTTTTCGTGATGCTGCAAGACGATGTCTGCAATCGGCCAGGGGAATTTCACGTCCTTCAATATGTCGTACCCGATCTGAGGGTGAGACTTGATGAGCAAGAATTCGATGTCGGATAGTTTTCCGGGCTTGGAGAGGATTTCCGCCGGAATATTGACCTTCCCAAGATCGTGAATGATGGCGGCGAGATGGATACCGTTGACCTGCTCATACGGCAAGCCCATTTCCCGCGCGATGGCTGTCGCCAGTTCGCCAACTCGCCGTTGATGTCCGGCGGTATAGGGGTCGCGCGCTTCCACCGTGCCTGCGATGGTCTGGATGGATTGTTCCAGGCTCTGCCGCAATAAGATTGAGTGCTGCTCGTCCGCGAGGCGCGTACGCATCGTTTCGATCCCGAAGGCAAGGTCGCTGGCGAGTTCTTCCAGCACTTTCACTTCTTCTGCGTTGAATGCCAAGGGGTCGGTCGAATAAATGGTCAGCGCTCCCAACACACGATCGATGCGGACAAGAGGAATCGCTATGCTCGACCGGTACCCGCGCTTGATTGCATCTTCACGCCATGGCGCCATTTTTGGGTTTCTCAGAACATCCTGGTTGAATACTGTGAATACCTCCCTTATCGCGGTGCCGGTTGGTCCCTGCCCCCGCTCCGTATCAGCCCATGTAATTCTTACCGTTTCCAGGTAACCTTCTTCATAACCGGATTGCGCGACCGGGCGCACGGTCTTGGCTGCATCATCCTCTGCATAGCCCACCCAGGCCATCAGGTAGCCGCCAGTTTCCACGATTACGTTCGTGACGGCCCGCAGCAGCTCATCCTCGTTCGATGCGCGCACCAGCGCCAGATTGCCCGCCGAAAGTGTTTTAAGCGCACGGTTGGCACGGTAGAGCGCGTCCTCCGCATTCTTGCGCTCGGTGATGTCCACGCCGATGCCAATGACATTCATGCCGCGCGGGGTTTCGATTCTTGTCGCTGTCAGGACGTAATATCGAATGCCATTCGTCAAGACCAGGCGCGCCTCCGCCACAGCCGACCCTGTTTCGAAGGCAACCTGAAGCTGCTGGGTAACGAATGGCCGGTCCTCCTCATGAATAAATGCCATGGCATTGGCCCCCGGCATTTCCTCCGGTGAACGTCCCGTCAGTTCCGCCAGTTTGCTATTCCACCTCAAGATGCCGTCCTGACGGTCAAGCAGATAAAAAATGTCCGGCAAGCCTTGAATCAAAGTGTCCGAGAAAGCTTTTTCCTCCCGAATAATCTGATTGGCAAGCTTGCGCTCGGTGATGTCCCTGATCACACCGTCATAGGACAGTAACTTTCCGGAGGCGTCCTTGAACAGGATGATCGTATCGCTCACCCAGCGAAGCACCCCGTCTTTGCGGATGATGCGATGTTCCATAGGCGGGACTTCCTTCCCTGACAAAGCCTCTTTCACGCGCTCGACGACCAATTCCTGGTCATCCGCAGCGACCATCTGTATCCACAGATTGGAATCGGCTGCAAACTCTTCCGCCGTGTATCCCGTCACCATCACGCAGGCTGGGCTTTGTGCGGTTTCCACAGCATTCCCATTTTCGATGCGCACGGTATATTGATAATCCGTAAGTCCCTCGGTAATGCGCTTGTAGCGCGCCTCGCTTTCCCTAAGGGCTTGCGCTGCACGCAGGCGCTCGGTGATGTCGCGGATGTTGCACTGGATGACCTTCCGGTCGCCCACTTCGTATACGTTGCTTACAAACTCCACGTCTCTCCGCTGGCCGCCCTTTGATTCCAGCGGCAGGTTTTCGTAACGGATGTGTCCTGTGGTCTGCAATTTCTTAAACGCATTCTTGCAGGACTCTGAGTCAGAGAAGAGCCCGATTTCCCATAGCTTCTTTCCGATGCTCTCGCTGAGGCTGTAGGAGAGCAGGTCGAGAATGTACGGATTGGCGTCCACGATCTGCCCGGTTTCGGCGTCGAGAATCAGGATGCCGTCCTTGGCGGCTTCGAACAGCCGGCGGTAGCGCAGTTCCGACTCCTGCCGCATCCGTTCGGCGAGCTTGCGGTTGCGGATGCCAATTTCTTCCGATAAGGCGCGCTTGACGGCGGGCGCAAGACGCACCAAGCTGTCTTTCAGCACATAGTCCTTGGCGCCCAGTTTGAGCAGTTCCACTGCTGTTTCATCCCCCATCGCCCCGGTCACCATGATGACCGGAATCTGCGGATGGGTGCGGCGCGCGTATTCCAATGCATCGCTGCCGTTATAGGTCGGCAGGCGATAATCGGCAAGGATGATGCCGGGCTTGAACTCATCGAGCGCGCGCTCAAACGCCTCGCGCGTATCCACTCTTAGCGAAGTGAACAACAGACCGGCACCCCGCAGCTCGATTTTCTCCAGCTCCGCGTCGGAAAGAGTATCCTCCAGCATCAGGATGCGCAATTCCTCAACCGGATCATCCATGGTTATTTTGTAAAATGGGGGGGCGGTTGATCAGGAGCCAGTAAAGACCCAGCTCGGACACCACCTTGGAGAATTCATCGAAATCCACGGGTTTGCTGATATAGCTGTTTACGCCGAGATCGTAGCTGTCCACCACGTCCCGGTCTTCCTTGGACGAGGTCAGCACCACGACCGGGATCCTCCTGGTGCGCTCATCCGCCTTGAGACGGCGCAATACCTCCAGCCCATCCACCTTGGGGAGGCGCAGATCGAGCAGCACCACCTTAGGGCCATGCTTGAGTTCGCGACCGGCATATGCGCCGGCGCCAAAGACGAAATCCAGCGCCTCGGCACCGTCCTTCACCCAAAATATCTTGTTGGCGAGTTTGCGTTCCTGCAGCGCCAACAGGGCCAGTTCGGCGTCAGAGGCATTATCTTCCACCAGCAAAATTTCCACGTCGTCATTCAGTGAAGTCATGATTTATTTCTCCTTTGTACCCCCAATATTCCGTCATTCCTGATTTCCTGCCCCCCTCCTTCCCACTTGCAGCGGAAATGAAGGGATATGCCGCCAATGGACAAACCGGGACTCATGCGCCCTGGCCCGGCAATGCAAAATAAAATGTTGCGCCTTCGTCAACCTTGCCTTCCCCCCATACCCGCCCGCCATGCCGGATAATGATGCGCTTCACGATGGCAAGGCCGATGCCCGTTCCTTCGAATTCCTCATTCCCATGCAAGCGCTGAAATACACCGAACAATTTGTCGGCATAGAGCATATCGAAGCCCGCACCGCTATCCTTCACGTAATAAACACGCTCTGCCCCCTCCATCTTTCCGCCCACCTCAACCAAAACCGCCTCCTTGAACCTGGTGAACTTGATGGCATTGGACAACAGATTCACCCAAACCTGGCGCAGCATGGCGGTGTCGCCGCGACAGGGCGGAAGCTGCGAGATCTTCATGGTCAGTTCACGCCCGGCAAATGCGGGCTTGAGTTCCTCAAATACCGTGCGCGCCAGCTCTTCCATGTTGACCTCGGACACCGACATCTCCAGCCGCCCCATGCGTGAGAAGGCGAGGATGTCGTCTATGAGCTGGGCCATCTTCCTGGTATTTTCGCGCACCACGTTCAGGTAGCGCCTGCCTTCATCGTCCAGCTTGTCTGCGTAGTGTTTCAGCACCTGTTGCGAAAAACCGTCTATGGCCCGCAGCGGCGTGCGCAAGTCGTGGGAGACGGAGTAGGCAAAACCTTCCAGTTCCTTGTTGGCAGCTTCCAGCTTCGCGGTTCTCTCGGCGACACGCTGCTCCAGTTCGGCATTGAGCTTGCGGATTTCATCCTCGTCCCGCTTGCGCTCGGTGATGTCGCGCGCTGCGGCAAATATTCCTGTCACTTCGCCCATCTGGTTGCGGTACACGCTGGCGTTGTAGAGCACCTCCCTGACTTTCCCGGACACATTGCGCAGGGTCAGCGGATAATCCATGACCAGCCCCTTTGCAAACACCTCCTGATAGCCCGCTCGCGCCTTTTCCGGCTCGGTGAAGTAATCGGAAAAGTCGCTGCCGATCAGCGCTACGCGTGCCACCCCGGTCGCCTGTACCGTCGCCTCGTTCACATCGGTTATCTTGCCCACAGTGTTGATGGTCACCAGCGGATCCAGGCTGGCCTCGAGCAGGCTGCGGTTGTACAACGAGGCGCTGCGAAAATCTTCTTCGGCCTGCCTGCGCCGGGTGTCGGTGCTCATGAGCGCGCCCGCGTTCCACAGGGCAACTGCGCTGAGACCGCCCATGTTGACGACCGCAAACAGCGCCACTCCGACGGACTCGCCAAAGTAGTCGGCCCGATAGCCGCGTACAATCAGCCACCCCGCCGCAAATGGAAATCCGATGGCGACGAGCAACAAGCGCCGCGTAGAGTTTCCTGCCGCGCTGTCGCTGGTCATGACCAGCCTGAACAGGAATTCCGGACTCGCACTCAGGATACCGAGGCCGAGCAGCGCAATGGTTGCTGCCGCATGCAATGCCATCGGTGAAAAGGCTAGCCGCACCTGATGCATGCCTTCGATGTCATACGCATATCCGACAACCCCGGAGAGCGCGATCAGCACCGATGAAAAAGCCAGAATCTGTATCGCTTTATAAAAGGTGCGGCTGTTCCAGACCAGCAGCCACAGGGCTGTGGCAAGCATGACCAGGCAGATGGCGACTCTCGTACTCATCCTGCCCGGAATATCGCTTGGATAATTGATCACATCCTGCGCTAGTAATTGATCGATGCCGAAATCCATGCCAAACAGATTCTCGGCCAGCGTCGCCAGGGCAATCAGCAGCACTGCGCCTGCGCAGGTCTGCGAAACTTTCCGGGATAACCGGTTGGGAGTTTCCGCACAGGCAATCCACAACGAGATGCCGGACAAAATCAAGGCCACCGTAACATTCGCCTTCATGGGCGGCAGTCCGGGTACGACGCTTTTGAGCACATCCAGATCGTATACCCAGCCTAGCAGCGCGAGCATGCCCACGGCAACCGCTATCCCGGCAGCGGTTCGTGAGCCGCACTCAAACAATCCGGACAGGAGATTTTGTATTGCCGTTTTCATGTTGTATCAACCACGAAGTGCATCGGATCGGCCGGGAATGGAATCCCACTCGAGGAGACACGTTGACCGGTGAATTGGAACATCTTGAGGGATATTTCCATATGACCCCCTGCGAGTGGATTGCATTACAGGGTGCGGAATGCACACCGTAATGTATTGAAACTGTATCTGAGCAATTAATTGCAGGTGCTACGGCTTAATTATTTTCCATGCCGGATAAGCACCGAGACCCGAAGGGGGCTGAGCAAATATATGCATTACGCATATTTCCATTTACATCAACAGCTTAGCACAATCCCGGCTTAGTGTTTTCCTTATTCACTTTAGTGTCAATACCTGATTTACGGTAGCGCCAGCAAATGATTTACGGCAAATGTCATTCCGCGAAAACGAGCGCAACGAAGTCTCGAACATGCGGCCAAACGAAAATCCTGTTGATCAAATGGTCTTCGCGAAGGGAACAAGGCCGGGTTTGAGGTGTTGTCCCGCTACGCGGGTATTTTAGTTGCCTGGATTTCCGCTTTCACGGGAATGACGGCCGCAGCAAGGCAGCCATCATGAATTATGGAAATATCCATAATCATCCGGCCTGTGGGAATATAGTCTGCCGAGCAAATCAATGGCGTGCCGGCGCGCAAGGTTTTCCCTTGGTTCCGGAAGTTCAAACGAACCGCTGCAAATCGGCTGGGGAGATTCGAGCCCCCTACCCCTTGGGCTCTACCCGGATCACGGCACGAGCCAGTCGCTGTCCACGATCAAGCGGGTGCCGTCAGTCTCGGGGAGATGGACGAGGTAACCGCCCTTGGAAGCGAAGCGCTGTCCAGGCGCAAGCGTCAGGCGGGGATAGTAGCCGGTGATGATGCGGCGGGCTATCATGTCCTCGACACGCTCGACGAGGTAATCGGGCACGAAAGTATCGACCATGTGGCTGAGCGTTTCGGCGAGCAGGCCGCAGGCAAGGAAGGTGTCTGCCTGCACCCGCTCGTCCACCACGGCTATATGCCGGATCGCAAACCAGCCGAAGGCGAAATCGACATTGACGCGCCGCTGATCCAGCAGTGCGAAGGGGTAGGCGATGTGCGTGCGTGCGCGCCAGCCCGGCGGCAACGGGGCGCGCTCCAGCCCGCCCATCAGCCCGGACATGTATACGGTGGCAGGCTTGGCGGGCGCCTTGCCCAGGGTTGCGATGTCGGCCGGGCGCAGCCACAGGACGAGCGCATCGGCTTTTGAGGCCGCGCGCACTGCCTTGGCGATTTCCTTGCCAGGCTTGCCCGCTGGAATCACGCGGCTGCGCACCTTGATGCCGCTGTGTTCAAGCGCCGCGGCGAGCGCCAGCGCCCCCGCCTCTCCGCTGTCACCGGCGCGGTAGACCTGATTTACTTCCTTCGGTTTCTTTCCCGTACCCGGCTTGAGGATGCCGGCCGCGATCAGTCCCGCTTCCAGTTCCACGCCCTTGGAGAAATACAGCGAATAAAAATCGTGGTCGGCGCCGGGTGGCGGCGCTTCGACATTCGGGAACAGGCAGGGCACGGCGGTGCGCTCGCAAAAGTCGTGGACCGGTTTCCAGTTTTTTCCGCCCAATCCCGACACCACCGCCAGCACCGGCTCCCGGACAAAATGCCGCTCCAGTTGTTCCTGCCAGGTTTCCGCCGGGCCGGTCAACTGCCAGACGTGAAGCTGCCAATGGCGGTTTACCATGAACATTTCCTTGCGCGAGGCGCGCAGGCGCGGCGTTGGCCCGGCCGGGAATGCGTTTTTATCGGCGAAGTACTGCTCGATCACGGCCAGCATGCCTTTGCGCTTCACCGGGTCGGCATCGGGCGTGATGATGGTGGCAAAGTGCAGCACTGTATCCGTGACGCCGGGCAGCTTGCGCTGATCCAGGTGTTTCAGGTAGGAGATGAGCTCCGCCATGTCCGCGTCGTTGAGCTGAAAGCGTGGCATCAGGTAGCTGAGCTGCTTGCCGTCCGAACTGATCCCCTCGCGGATCGCGCGGGCCAGGGTTTCGTCGGTGTATGGATTGCGATTGGTGCGCATGCTCTCGACAAAAGGCAGGTCGAGATCCTCGCGCTGATTAAAGAGGTACCTGCCCGCGACCGGCGGTACGGTGGTATAGCCTTCCTTGGCGCCGAGGCCGCTGCGCCGGTGGCAATTGATGCAGGCCGCATCCAGGCCCTTCATGGGCTTCCCGGCCTCGCGGGCCGCCTCGACCGGCATGCCCGAACCCAGCACACCGTGTCTATAGATGCCCTCGCCGACATTCGCCGTTGAGCCTGTTTGCGCATGAGCCGTGGGGGCAATCAACCCCGCGATCAGGAAGATCATCGCGACTGCACAATTGGAGGGGACTTTCACTGTTGCTCCAATCCGGAGCTTTGATTAATCCGGCGAGGCGCTCCCGGAATTCCCGGGCCTAAAATTCCTGGGGGCGGGATTCTGGCCGACTGCGGATGGCCGATGCCTGGCGTAGCCTCCCTGCCACGCCCCGCAGCGCCGGGATAGGCGAACACCTTATCTTCCAGGGGCGGGTTCAAGAATACCCTGTCGATTACCATCTTGTTTGTAGCCTTGGCCTGGCCTGGCTCCGTTGCATTGTCTGGCCTGCTTTCTATCATGAACGGTATCTGCAAGCCCTCCACTGTCTTGTAATTGCGGTAAAACACCGTCACCAAGGCAGACTGGCCGAATTTGCTGCGTGAGACGCGATCATATTTGAGTTCCAGGAATGTTTGCGCATCGACCCACACATGGTGGCTGGCGCCGGATGGCAGCTTGATGCTCAAGCGATAGGCACGGTGCCCCTCTACTTCGTCCACGCCGTCTAAAGCGATTGCAATGCCCTTGGCCTGATAATCCATGAGCGGGCCGTCGATGCCCTGCCCATCGCGCGCGAAGCTCAGTTCATCGGGTGTGTAGGGCTGCGCCTCGGGCTTGCCGTGGCCCGCCTGGCGCAGCTTCCAGCCACGAGTCCCGTCATACATGCGCACGGATGACTGGCCCGGTAACTTGATCTCAAAGCGCGTCTTGCCGGGTCGCTTCATCTCAAGCTCAAACGGCAAAGAAGGTTGGGGCGCATTCGCGCTCTCGATGTGCCCGATCCAGGTCACGGTCTGAATCTTCCGCCAGGCCTCCAGTCCGCCTCTTGCGGCTGCGTTCTTCTCGGCGATCTGGGCCGCAGTCAATCCCAAACTGTCTCCAGCCTCACTGGCGGCCGCAAGAGTTGAGATACACAGGGCGAATGCCCAAATTGCCATGTTTTTCATGGGGGTCACCCGGCATGTGAATTATCCGGTCATGCGGATCACCTGGCCTGCTGCATGGATGCATTGGCCACCGCCAACTGCGGTTTCTCGAACAGTGCGCTTTCCATCGATTCATTGACCGCCACATGCTCGATAAACATCTTGTGCGGCTGCTTGCCCCCGTCCACCACGGTCTCCAGCACATGCGGCATGGTTAGCCCTTTTTCTTTCTTGTAGTCGCGGTAGAAAATGGAGACGTTGCGGAGCTTGCCGTCCAGCAATCTGGGTTCGCCGTCTATTTTCCGTTCCAGGAAATTCGACGCATCTACCCACACATGCCGCTCATCGCCGTTTTTCAGGGTCAGCTTGAGTTTATAAGCCTTGCGTCCCTCCACGGATTCCGTGCCCTGCAACACTACCTTGGTGCCCTTGCTGGCATAATCGACCAGCGGGCCATCCAGCTCCTGCCATTCGCTTGCCCCCTTGGCCTCGGCAGGCGTGAAAGACTCGACTTCATCGCGCCCCAGGAAGGGCCGTATCTTCCAGCCCTGCTCGCCATCGTAGACCTGCATTGCCGTTTTGCCCTGGAATACAATTTCCAGACGGCTCATGTGCGGGCGCTTCATTTTCATGACGAACGGCAGGGCTGTATTCTTCTTGCCGCCCGCTTCCATTCGCCCGGACATGGTCAATGTGTGCACCGCCCGCCATGCCTTGAGTCCGCCGCGTGCCGCCACGTTACGGTCGATGATCTGGGCCGCCGTCATGTTGCCGGTTTTTGCGGCGCTGGTTTTTGCGGCATGTGGAACGACGGATTTTGCGGTTTTTGTGGAAGCCGCAGCCGAAGCCGCGAGCGGAACCAGGCCGCAAGCCAGGAACACCAGGAATAGAATTCGCCTCATGTTTTCATCCTCCGCTCAGTTAACACAGTTTACGCTTACGCGCCGTTATTCAACCAACAGCCCGTCGGCATGAAACGATCCAATCACCACATTGACGCGATCGCCCGGCTTGACCAGGCTGCCCTTGTTGGAAAACACCATCCAGTATTCTTTCCCGGCAACCGGCACTCCTGACTGCCGAAGCTGACCCACCTTTTCCATGACCGGAATGCGAAGCAGCGCATGGCTCCGTTGGCCATACATAAATGGCGTCGCATGGATGTCGCCCAGTCCCATGGCGCGCACAGGGTCGGTCACGCCGTAACTGAAGCGGATCAGGTTGCCGGATGCCGTCATGTGCACCTGCAAATTATTCACGCCCCATGCTGATTGGAAGTATTCCCTGGTACGGCTCTGTACGCTTACCACGTGATAGGGGGAAACTTTCGGTGTCCGGGTAGTTGCAGGTAGCTGTATCGCAGCATGCTTGTCATGCCCTTGTGCAGGTTGCGCCACTGCCGGAGCAGCCAGGGCCGGTGAAATCAACACTGTCGAAACCAGCACCATGGAAATAATCAGGCTGCCCATCGGTAATCGCGCAGGCAGAATATCGCCTCGTATCGAGAGGTTTGAAATTTTTCCTATATATTGCATAGCCTTGTAAACCTCCAAGTCAGGCATCGTTTTGAGCATGCTGGCGGCGGCCCTTGTTGGCCGCCCCCGGTTTCGCCAATTTGGCCGGGCCTAGTCGGCTCTGATTATGGTGTCCTGGGTGGCATTTTTTGCCCCGGAATCTGTCAGCGTTACCCGTGCGGTCGATATTTCCGTATCCTTGGGCGTGTATTGCACACCTATCGTGCACTCCCCGCCCCTTGGCGGCACCACCACCGATTTTCCGCAGGGAGTTCCCGTGGCCGGAGTCACGATCACAAAGCTGCCAGTGCCCGAGATTCTGGTGATCGTGGGATCTGCCGTGATCGTGAGAGGACCATAACCGTGATTGTGAACCGTGATCACGCCGGTTTTAACGGAAAACTTACCCGCTTCTTTGCCGGACTTTTCCCCTTTCCCCGGCTTGTTATCCCCGTCCTGATGTTCCGTCATGGCCAGCGCAGGTTGTTTCTTGTCCTGACGCTTCTCCTCGGCCAACGCGCTGCCAGTTGATGTGGCGGCAATTGCGCCTAGCAAAGCGAGGAGCAGTAGTTTGTTGGGACATTTCAACATGATTTCCTCCTTAAGTTCCTGTTGCTACGGTGCCAGGTTAAACGGAGCCGACACGGTGAACACCACACTGGCCGCGCCGAACTCGACCGCGCCTACGTCAAACCTGAGCGGTGCGGCGGGATCCGGCCTCGGATTTCCGAAGAAGTCGCGGGCCAGGGTCGGCTCTGTTGCCACAGGCAGGTTTGCCGCCGAGACCGGTACGTAATCAATGGCGGGCGAACCCGATGCCAGCGAGTAGATGCCGAGCGCAGCGCCGGTAACGGGGTTGGTCTCCGCCAGCGGACCCCAACTGATGTTGATCCAGTTGTTGCCTTCGTCCACGGTCGCGGCCGGTGTCAGGTTGAAGATGGGGTTGGGCACGGACGCATCCGAAATGCCCGGCGGCACCTGGTAGCCCATCGACCCAAGCTCGGGCGGGACCCGCGAGCCATTGCAATACTGGCGGACAACGGTCGGATTGGAGCCCAGGTTGTTCAAGCCCGGATAATCTCCTGCGTCCGTCAGCACAGAGAACTTCGGTGTGAGTCTGTACGTCGAGCTATGGTTGGCCGGTCCCGTGTCGCCGCGCACGCCGATGTCCCAATAGCTCACAGGTGAGACACAGGCGCCGGTACCGCCGGTGATGATCAAACCGCTGCCATTGGGCGAAGTTGCGTCTGCTTGCGGCTGGGTTGGCGCTTGCGTCGTGGTGAACGCGTCATACAGCGCGACCACGTTCTGCTGGTTCAGGCTTCCCGTGCCCAGCGGCCCGACCCCGATGTAGAACGAACGGTTTTCCCAGAATACATCGTTGGCCAGGTACGGATATGAGATGTGCTTGCAAGTACCGTTGTTCGCGCTGGTGCCGGGAGCAAAATGGTTCGCCGGGCAGGTGATCGTCGCTGGCAAATTCGCTGTCAGGACCGCGCTGTTCTGGATGCTCACCAGGCCTGCCGGTTGAGGCGCCGAGGTCGTGCCGCAGTTTGAGGTGCAGGTTGGCCCGAACGAGCTGGCCAAGGGAGCGCCCAGCGTATTGAACAGTACACCCGACGACGCGGTCGTATCGTTGGAGATGATGGTGTTGTTGACGATGTTCACTGCCAAGGCATCCTGCAGCGAAATTCCTGCACCATCCCAGCCCGCGACATTGTTGGCGATGATATTGTTGGTGACGTTCACGGAGTACCAGCGCGACGGATTCCTGGGGAAGGTGACGACATCCGTACCGTTGACGTTCTGCAGCCGCAACCCGCCGCCGCTGCCGCTTTCCGCAGCGTTACCCAGGATCAGGTTGGCATTGATCACCAGCCCGGGGCCCGCGCCATCGCTTGGGCTAACGCTTCCGGGAGCAGCCACGCAATCCGCATCGGTCGTCAGGCCGCACGGAGGATCGACGTCAGGGGCGCCCATGACGAGGAGTCCGCCGCCGTTGGCCGCGATGGTCGGGTTGGTGCTCTGGTTGAAGATGATGGTGTTGTGCTCGATGTCGCCGTTATAGATGAAGCCAACGTGACCGACACCGCCGCCGTCACCCGTGCTGAGGTTGCCGCATACCCAGTTGTAGTTGAACTTGTAGAAGTCGGCACCGGTGCAGAAGGTGACGCCGCCAGCCCCAGCCGGCGTGGCGGAGAACAATTCATCTCCGGTGGAAGAGTTCGCCGTGATCGCATTGTTGTGCACGTTCACGTTCAGGTCATGGCAGTACGGCAACTGGGTATTCGCGACATTGCTCGAACGGCAGGAGCCTGGATCGGCATTGGTTGCCGCCCCCTGTATATATCCGGGAGGGAATTCTCCCTGGCCGACGTTGATGCCGCCCGACAGGGTTCCGGCATTGCTGGTCACCCGGTTGTTGGCGATTTGCAGGTTATGTCCCCAGGCATGCACGAAGATGCCGCCGCCGCCCTGAGAGCTGTTGGTGATGGTCAAGCCATCGATGCCGGACGGGTTGCACCAGAAATTGCTCGGGAACGGATTGGTGCTATTTGCGCGGCCCGTGGAGCAATTGCTGGCCGTGAGCAGCGTGGTGCCGGTGGGGAACGTGGCCCCTATCGTTACCCACGGATTGGACGGGTAGTTCACACCCTTTGACAGCACCGTGATGCCAGCCCCTTCCAGTGCGCCCATCAGGCTGGGCTCTTGCAACATCTCTGCCAGGTTGCCATTCAGCGTGGCATCCCAACCGACTGTTGCTTCCGTCGGGATCCGGTCTACCTGCGGATTGATGGCCGTCGGAGAGTAGTATTTCCAGCCTGCTCCCGGGCAGCTCACCGCACCGCTCGGATCGTAAGGATTGGAGGCAGTGATAGGTGTGCCATTGAGCGCCAATCCAAACAGGCAATTTACCTGCTGGCGCCATGCATCCAGCTTGCCCGCGGGATGGGTGTTCGCGCTGATGATGCTTGATGCAGCCCCGACACCCTGCAGCCTGACCGGCTTCCACATGAGCAGCATTTCCTCGTGGGTTTTGGCGTTGTGGATGGCGCCGGGGGTGGAGCATGCCACCTGCCCGGCAGAGGTGGTGCAAGTCGGGTCGATGATGATCAGGTCGCCGGGGGCGGCCGCATCGATCGCGGCCTGGATAGTGCCAGTCGCGGGAACGTGGGTCGGCGCTTTCCCGCCGATCGTAACGGTCACGGTGTCGACCGATTGCTTGCCGTTGGCTGCCGTGATGACCATTTCACCGCAAAGGGCGGCTCCCACTCCCGGCGAGCCCTGGCCTCCGTACTGTGCTTGCTGCTGGATGGGGCAAGGCGGTATGCCGGTGGGCGCAGTAATGGTGATCGTGGTGTCATTCCAGCTCGTGATGGACGCATTCACAGTTACCGTATTGCCCGCCGGGTTCGTTGCCGTGAAGTGCACACTTCCCCGTGTGGCGCCAAAGCCATAATGCCGGGTAACTTTCTTCTGATTGAAGGGCGACGTTGTGGCCGAGGGGCCGGAGTACCCGTTGTTGGGCACAACCTGGTCGCCCAGCGCGTGGATCGTGATGGTGTGGCCCGTCGCGCTCACCCATGGCCCGATTCCATCGCCGTCCACCTCCTTGATCGCCGGCGTGGCATCCGGGTAGGCGCAGTCCGGGTTGTTATACCCAGCGCCTGCAAACGCGGAGGTGGGCACCACCGGGGTATCCATATACTGGGTTTGCCCAGGCATGAACGGAATCTCATAACAGAAATTGCTGTATTGCGGGTTGTACAGCGGATCCGGAACAGGCCCTGTGCCAGGATCGTTCATGCAGGTAATCATCATCGTGGGCGCATAGCCGGTCGGATTCGGCGGATTGACTTCCCAGGTTGAGTAATTCAAGCCGTTGTAGCTCCCCCATTGATCTGAATACACACGGGAGATTTCAGTTCCGGTCCAGTCCTTGATCGCCACCGGCAGGTTGGCCGGAGAGAATTTTTCACCGAATTGCGGCGAGAATGGATCGAATTCCGACGTAAAGTCGTCCGTGATCACGCCGGTGAAGTGGGCGGCTGCATGCGTCGGGGTGAAGATGTAGAACTTCGCCAGTACCGAGGTCTGGTCATCCAGTGACACCTCCTTGCGGTCGCACAAGTTGCGCGTAGCTCCGGCGAACGGCGCCACTTCCAGGGACTGCGGGAACAGGCTGATGTAGTCGGGCACGATGCGCGCCTGGCCTACGCATGGCCAGTAGGACTCGACGCTTCCGGTGTCGCCCTCATGGCTGGACAGCGAGGAAACCCTGCCCAGAGTCCGCGTCGGATTCTGCGCATTGTTGGCATTGTAGGCGGCGTTGACTTCTGCCTGGTCTGGCATGATGAAAATGTTGCCCAGACCGGCGAACTGCTGCGTCACCGGGGCGATGTAGTTATCGCCGATCAGGATGTTCTTATCCTCTTCCTTCACCAGTTCATAGCCCGGGGGCACGACCACTTCGACCACGTACTTGCCGGCAGGCAGCATGGGGGCGCCAGCGCGATAGGGATCGCTCGCGTCCGGGTTCGGCACGCATATCTTGCAGTTCGAGCCTGTGGGTTTGCCGGTGGCCGGGTTCAGGCCGATGACACTGGGGAATTGATACATGCCGTCGTAGGGAGCAGGCTGCACCTGGTTCCAGTTGTGCATGCCGTCATAGCACTTGAACTGGGAATTATTCGGGATCGTGTGTGCGGGAGTGCCCCCGTTGTTGTACACGTCGAGGTACATCGGCTGGTTAAACAGCGTGAAATAGAACATATCGGCCGTCGTCTGGCCGGGGCAGTTCATGTAGGGAACGCCATCGGAGCGGAAGCCCTGCGCCCAATCGTCAAAGCTGCTGGTTTGGGTGGTATCGACCAGGGTGAGGGATGTGCTGCCATCCGGCGCCGTACCTTCCTGATACAGGTTGATGGTGACGTGCGGAACCAACGGCATCCAGCTTGTCTGCAGGAGCAGTTGCGGGTCGTCGAATGGACGGGTCGAGGCATACACGACATGGCCGCGTATCCCGCCGTTCTCCCCGGCTATGTATGGTTTTTTGCCGAATTCGATGAAACTATTCTGGCCGGAGAAGCCCTGCCAGCCTTCACTCGCAACCCAGGGAGGATCTATTCTGCCGGTGGAACCGGTCGCACTGCTCCCCGGCCCATTCGCTATCGAGAACCCGTTGCAGTCCGCATTGTCGCAATAGACTGCGCCCGGTATCCGCAGTGCAGGTGGCAGAGGAAACTGTTCGGCTGTGTTCGCCATGAAATGGGCAATGTTTGAGTTTCCGCACGGCGCGATACCTCCAGTGCCGCACGGCGTCCCGTCGGCAGGTCCCCCCGCATCGTAGACCACGTGGGTACCCGTGCTCTTGAAACGTGTCGAATCCGTTTCCACCACGTACCAGCTGAACAGCGGGAACACTTCGTTGAAGCCTGCGTTACCGTTCAGGTCGGTGTTATTGAAGTTGGAGAAACTGCCGTCGCGGAACCGTATATTGGTCGGCACCAGCGTGAGCCCGGCTTCGTTGGAATCCCGCACGCCATTGCCGTTGGCGTCGAAGAAGGTGCTGGTGTAGATATTCGCCTGCCACTGGTTGATCGCGATCTGCCCCAGATTGCCGGAAGCCGGATTGGTGTGGTCGAGCCGGACAGGTGTCGAAAGGCCGTCCACCAGCATGTCGTTCCACTGGTCGAATATGGTGATTCTCCAATCGCCGTCAGGAATGCCGGTAAGCGTGAAGGACCCATCTGCATTGCACTTGGTGAACGCGAAGTCCTCGCCGTCCGGATCGCCAATGCTCGCGTAGCACTGGGTGAAGGCAAAGCTGTCATTCGAACCGCTGCTGTAGAGCCGCTCATCCGGCGTGCGGCTCATGCGCTCGGTCGTGACCATGCCGGTCACGGTATTGGTGCAGTTGTTGCCCGTGATGTTGGGGTCGCTGCCGTTGCAGACTCCCGCCAGGCGGCTATTGATGATCTTCGGGTTGGCAAAGCCGATGGACACGTGGTATCCCGCCGGCCCGAACTCCTGGAAGAAGCTCGGCTCGCCGATGCGCAGGAATGAATCGTGGGCTTTCTGGCCGTCCAGGGTGTTGGTCTGGAGCCACTCTTCCCCGCGCCCAATCCGGTCGGCGCCCGGCGTGGCCACCACGCCGTACCTGCCCGGCATCATGTTGGCGACCACGGCCTGGCCCGCCAGCGGAGACAGGGTAACCCCGTCCGCTTCATACTTCGGGCAGGTCACGATCGTACTGGTAATGCCTGCCGCCTGCTTGGAGATCGGGCATGCATTCTGCCCGGTGGACGGATCGATCGTTCCGTCCAGACTGTTGGACAGCGGCATGTTGAACATGTCGTAGGTCATCTGTCCGGTCGCATCGCCCGTGCCGCCCGCATCGTCAAACAGGGTGATGTTGAACTGCCCGAGACCTGGCTCGTTGGGCGACAATACGTCGATGCCGCCGCCGCCGTCCTGCTCACCATTGAGCGGGAAGTCATCCTCGAACACGAACACCGAGAGTTTCGCCGTCGGGAATGGGGTGGCTTGCGCCAGCACTGTTACGGCAGTCTGCCCGAAGGTGATCGGTGCGCCGCCCATGCCGTGGCCGCCCACTGCGTTTCCGGTCTCGAACGGGTTGGCCGCATCGCCCGGCAGGATAGAGATGTAGTAGCGCTTGGCCGGATCAAGATGGACCTTGCTGGGCAATAAAGCCTGCTGTTGGGCGCCCGGCTCACAAACGCCATTGCCGAGATCGCATACCGCGCTCACATGGTTGCCCGTGGCCGGATCTATCATCGTCTGGCCCGATTCGCAGGAAAGCGGCCCGGTGCAGCCCGTTGCCACCACCGGCATGTAGCTGGTGTGGAAATTGGTTCCAAAGGTGGGAACGATGGTCGAGCCGCCGGTATTCGTCGTCTTGGCGGGGTCGACATAGAAGGTGCGATCCTCCTCGATTATCCAGCGATAATCGGTGATCAGCACTCCAGTCTTGCCGTCCACGACCGATACCGCGAGATTGCTCGGTGCCGGGAAAACCAGTGTCACGGTCGCTGTTGAGGCGCTCAGCGTCCCCTGCGAGTTCTGTGCCTTGTAGCTAAAGGTGTAGGTGCCCGATGCGGTGACGGACGCATTGAACGAGCCACTCTTGTCCACTGAAAGCGTCAGCCCGGATCCAGCCACGACAGTCGGCAAGGCAACCGTAAGAGGATAGCCCGCAAGGTCACTGTCAACCGACAGGATGCCGGGGGACTTGATGCTCAGGGACGCTGCCACAGTAGAGGTGTACGTGATGGGGTTAACCACGATCCCGCCCGATCCCTCGATCGGCGCCGCACCCAGTATCACGGTTGCGGTGACGGCAGGATTGCCATTCGCCTGGTAAACAAAGGTGTCCGATCCGGTCCAGCCGGCATTGGGAACATAGGTGAACGTGCCGTTGACATTGAGGGTCAGCGCGCCTTGGGCCGGGGGCGTGGAAACCTTGACGCCATATACTCCAACGTCGTTGGCGATGACGCCCTTGGCCGGGTCGGTCACGGTAAGTGTATGGCCCGCAATCACGGAGTTGTAGGTATCCGGATTGGCGAACGCCGTCGTGCTTGGTACCGGAAGTGCAGCACCATTGACCCCGATGTAGGCCAGCATACCGGCATCGCGCGAGGTCGCGTTGCCCGACAGACTCAACTGGCGGTCGAATACGGGAAGGGCCGACGCGGCAGCGGCTGGCACATTGATCATCACATCATAAGTCTTGCCTGCGGCGAGGAATACTTCGTTCTGCACACGGGGAATACCCGGCAGGCGGTTGCCGTCTTCCGCAATCAGCGAAAATCCCGAAACCGGAGCCGCCCCGGTTTGTGCCCCGACGATCGAGGGCACATGCATGCGCAAGCCTGCATTCACGAACCGGATCAGGACATTTCCGCTGACCGGTGTAGCGGCCGTGCCCGGAGTAGCCGCGAACAGCGAAGTCGCGGAGTTGGTCTTGTCGAACGCGGCGCCGTTGAAGAGGTAATACAGCGGCGTGTAGTTCACCGCCGGGGGATAACAGGTGTTATAGGCCGGCGAAGCGGGATTGCCGCAGCCGCCGGGCTGGCCGGACCACACTGCAGTCTCGCTGAATCCTGCGGTATTGACCGCGGTATTGACTGCATTGTTCTGGACGGGGTCGATTTCACTCAGCAGCAGCGGGACTTCCGCGCTATAGGTCAGCGCAGGAATAGACCCGGCTGCCGGGTATGCCGTGCCCGCCGTGGCTCCCACGGGTGCTGTCGTTACCACCACCATGCCATACAGGCCCATCGGTCCCTGTATGGACGGGTGTGTGCCCGACTCCATCAGGTAGGTGCCAGGCCGAGGAGCAGTCCAGGTTAGTGCCGTGGTTGCTCCAAATGCCACTTCGGTGGAGAACGACTGGACGCGAGACCCTTGGGCCGGTGGCGTGAAGCTTCCGGCACCGGCAATCGGCCAAGTGCTCGTTTGCGTCGAGTGGGCCGGGCTCGCGGTGGAGGTCGCCGTCGTGCCGAGGCCGCCGCCCAACTGGCCCATGATCACCAGCGAAGTGGGGATTGTGTTCGGAGTAGCGCCGAACGAGAGATTGTTGGTGAGGTTGATCGTCAGGTCCTGCCCTGCCGGAACCGTTAACACGACGGGAGACCAGCCGGTCGCCAATGGGTTCAACTTGGCGCATGTCGCGGTCGAGCCGCTCACGACAGCACCGCAACTATAACCCCACATCGGCACCGTGGAACCATCGGGCAGGGTCAGGCTGGCGGGTCCCGCGGACAGATTGATCTGCTGGGCGGCGAATGCAGCGCCACTTGTCAGAAAGCCACTGGCCAGAAGGAGAGCGGTCAGTGCTGTAGCCGCCTGCTTGATCAGCTTGAGTTCATTGTCTCTCATGGCAGTTCTCCTCGTTACCTATTTGGATTCGTCTATCACGAATTCGCGTGAATCGACGAGCATCATCATCATCATGCCGCCGGGAAATATGTTGTTGGTGGTGATCTCGCGTTCGTTATGCGAGTGCCACATGAAGGCGAATCCCGCTTCCGATGTGGGGGAGTTCGCGATCGTTCCTGAGGGCGGTGTTGTCCCGGTGGGTCCGGTAGCCCGGACCGTCGCATCCGGGCCAAGATAAGGGCTGCCGCCATACCAGGCGCCATTCGTCAGGATGTTGGGATCAGGCAGCGTGACCGGGCCGCCGCCGGGCACATCGCCAAACGGGGAGGCTTGAACAGGCTTGTTGTGATCCTGGCACCACTCGTAATAGTTGATCGCGGAGTACGGCGCCGGAGGTACGCTGTTCGCGGTGTAGTAGCCGTTGGCATCCGGAACGCAAGGTAGCGTGGCGCCAGGGTCGGCAGAACCGGGATGGTGGCCGTACATGTCCCAGTTGAGTCCCCGTCCGGTGTAATAGAAAATTCCATCCATGGCCAGCCCCGGTGTCGTGGTGGTGGTGAACAGCAAGGGCCCGGCCAGGCTGTTCGGGTCGGTCTGGCTGAGTATCAGGTTGCCGTCGCGTGCCAGGATGCGCACATGGTTGGCGTGTTCGTGGAACGGATGCTGCCAGCGGTCCTGGCCGATGATGCGCAGCAGCACCTGCTCGCCCGGATGCATGTGCGGATTGCCGTTGTAGGGCTGGTGCGGATATTGGGCGGCGTAGTTCGGGTCCATGTCGTCCGGCATGGAACGGCCATTGATCATGAAGTACGCAGGATGGTAAGGCTCGGTCGGGACATTGAGACTGCATCCCGGAGACCCCGCCCCGCCAGCGCAGGCAGCAGCCGATGCCGCGACCTGGGCATCGGCCTGACTGTGGATATTGGGATCCATCTCGGAGAACTGGAACAGGTATTCCCGGTCGTAGCAACTCTTGGCGTGATCATAGGCGGCTCCGGCCAGCCGGTAATCAAGTTCGCCATGGGCCTGCTCCACCATCAGGTTCGCGGCGGACAGCCCGGCAGTGCAGTTGGCGGGAACGCTGGCCGGGAGCACGATGACTGCACCGTACAGGCCCATCTCGATCTGCAGGTCGCCTTGCGTTCCGCTGTAATAGGCGCGCGTCCCCGGCAACGAGGCGGTGAATGAGTAGGTCACCGTGCCGCCAGGGGGCGCCTCCTGCGTCAACAGGCCGGTCACGCCGCCCGTTGCCGTTACCTGGAATCCTGGAAACAGGATGGATGTATTTCCCGCCGCAGTGGGGAGATTATTCGTCAGCGTTACCGTCACCGTCTGCCCTTCCGTGACGATCAGCGTGGGGCCGGGCACTTGCATCGTGGAACATGTGCCGGGAATATTCGCCGGGGCAAAGGTGGGCGCATAGGTGGCTGCGCAACCATAACCCCAGGAATAGATCGCTTGCCCGTCTGGCTGGCTGAGATAAGCCGGTTGCGCGGTCAAATTAAAGGTGGTGCCGGTGATGCCGGGAGCTGCCGCCTGCGCGGTTACTGCGATCAGCGATGCTAACGCAGCTACCATAACCGACTGGAGCCACCCGATAAAGGTCTTGGTATTTGTGTGGCACATGGCTGTTCTCCTAGCTGCATACCTTGGTGAGCGGATCCACTGCATTGCAGATGTGGACCTCGGTCATCAAGCCACCGAAGTTCTCGGCATCGTTGGACAGGTGGTCAAGATTGGGGGTGTATAAATAGAACACGCTGCCTGGCGGATACAGCGTTGTATTGCCGGCATCCAGGATCACGTCCATGGACTCGCCGCCCGCCAACGTGATCGAGTTGGTCTTGTAGTACATGTTGTTCCCCGCCTGGTCACGCAGCAGCTTGGCGTTGAGGGCGATCACCTGCATCGGAATGCCGAGCGAGGCCAGGGTCTGGTACTCGGTCACGTCTAGATCCGAAAGACGCAATAGCGCGCGGCCACCGGCCGGAATATTGATTATCGAAGGCAGGGGCTGCGAAAAGTGGCTTACGCCATCCGCCGACTGGGTCTGCAATGGGCCAGGCGCGACTGTGTCGGGATAGCTGCGGCCATTCAGCAGGAAGTATTTGTCCTTCATGTCCGCAAAACCTTCCGGGTTGAAGGTCATGCCGACGAAGTGGAAGTTCGGATCGAAGCCGTGTATCTGGAGCGGATATTCGACGTTGTAGTACGTCGAGCCGTCTCCGTCGTTATAGGCATAGTTGCCGGTGGCTGCCCTTGTCGCCCCATTGTCGATTGGCGGCACGGGATTGCTGCACAGGATGTCGCCAGCGGAATTGCATGCCGTGCGCGGATCGGCTTGCTGCGCCACAAGTGCATTGTGGAGGCTGGCGTTTACCGGAACCCTGTTCTGCCGTGGACGCACGAATATCTGCCCGACCATGCCCATCTGCAAGTGCTCGGGCGGCGTGATGTGGCAGTGCCAGAAATAGGTGCCTGCGTCCGGAGCGAGATAGTAATAGGTGAAGCTGCCGCCGATGTTGATGGCGACCGAGGCATCGGGCACGCCGTCATAAAATGCCGAGGCATTCGGATAGCCGTGGAAGTGGACCGTGTGCTGCTCGAACAGGTCGGGGCGCATGATCATCCCGACATTGGTCAGGGTCAGGAAGAACTCGTCGTCCTCGTCGATTGCCATCAACGGCGCCGGAATGTTGCCGTTCATTACGCCGACATCCATGATCTGGCGGGGATCCACGTGTCCATCGAGACACGGCGCGGCGCAACCGCCGCTGGCTATGGCATCCAGGTCTGGAGTCAGGCCGACGGCGCCGTTGTAGGAAAATGCATGGTCGGTGAACAGTGCCGGGTCGCTGGTTGCCGGATCACCGGGAACAAACGTGCCCGTATACACGGTGTTGAAGACACTCGGGAATTCCGTGCCGGGCTGGCCCATCGCCATGTCCGCGAGCCCGGACAGCGGGCTGAAGGAGAACATGTAGGTCTGGGTGCCATCGCCCATCGTGGCATAACCATCGCCGCCGGAAATCTGCTGGCACTTGATGGCGCCGTTGACGTTGGCAGTCGGCACCAGGTAGCCGTTCGGTCCCGGCGCCAATGTTGTCGAAAAATTGTAGGCAGGCTCCGAATTGTTATTGGCCGCCATCGGGTGCGTGATCGTGCTGTTTGGGCATTGAACCCGGAACGATGTAGCGCCAGCCGTGCCCGCAAACACACACAGTAGCATTGCCAGCAGCAGCCGTTCAAAGTAGGAAAAGTTCAACATGGTGCGCTCTCCTTTCCATTTCATTTGCGGGCGGGTTGCACCCGCCAATGAACAGTTAGCCACGAACAATTCAGCGGTTTACCCGGCAGCTTCCGCGACTGTCTTGCATGCAAGCAGTGCGGCAAGAACCTGCGCCGTAACTTGTTCGAATTGCGATGTATTCTTTAAGCAACTCCTTATGAAACCGGTGTCGATCGCCGCGCTGGCATTTGCCGCCAGCCGTAAGCTCCAATTGCCCGATCGCCCTGCCTGTCCAGCATCTGATTACTTGAATAGAATTGTAGGCTTCTACGCAAATAAGACTATGGGTGAAAAACTGTATTCGCTTGGTTTAAATTGCTACCTCAGGGGTGGCACACCGGTATATCTACTTACTCCTGACCGGATCGGATAATTGCCACTGGCGAGCGGATTTTTGCCGGGCGTTTCACCGGCAGGTGCAAAAAATAAACCGGCATAATGATGGCGGGCTTAAGGCCGCCATAAGACCCCCACCACCATAAAACCTAGTCATCCTCCATGGGAGGCGGCACACTCTCGGCGATTCCCATATCCCGTAATATGCGGAACAACTCCTCGGACTTGGCAAATCCGTCGATCCGAAGCCAGGGTTTGTCCGGAGCGGCTCGAATGAATGTCACCGGGTTGGAATTCGTCTTGTCCCCGCGGTAAACATTGAATGCCACCTGGGCCGCGATGCTCGCATCCTTTGTGCCGGTATAGAATCGCCACTGCTTGCCGGCTCCGTATTTGCCGGCGTATTTGGCGAGCACCGCCGGGGTATCCTGTTCCGGGTCGATGGAGATCGAAACCATGTGCACCTTGTAGCGATCGTTGCCGAGCATGTCCTGCAATTCCGCAAAGGTGTGGGAAGCCAGGGGGCAGATCGTGGTGCAGGTGGTGTAGATGAAATTCATGATCACCGGACGCCCGTCATTCAGCTCCTCGATGAGTGAGACCTTCGTTCCATCGTCCCGCACCAGTTGTATCGGCGGCAATTTGCTGTCCACCGTCTGGTATTTCGTTTGCTCCGTCATGTGATGATGGGAGTGCATGGCGGAAGCATCACTAGTCTCGGCACAAACGCCCGGGAAACTCATGCCCAGAAAAGCAAGCATGAGCAGCCTGAATATATGGTCAAATGTGTTCATGGCACGAATCTCCTGTTCATGTAGGGCTGCCGCCTCGAACCCGGACAGGGCTGGCTGTGCCCGGTTTACCTAATTATGAGTAACCAGCCCCTTATCTATGGCATACGCGGTCAAAGTCGATGCGTTGTGCAGATCAAGCTTTTTCATCAGGTTGGAGCGATGTTTCTCAACCGTCTTCACGCTCAGGCTGAGGTATTCGGCGATTTGCTTGTTGGGGCGCCCTTCGGCCACCAGCTTGAGAACTTCCCGCTCGCGGCAGGTCAGACTATCCCATGCGCTGTGGAGACTTGTCAGGCCGCCCGGATTCAGGCATGCGTTGATGACCCTTTCCGAAATGTCCGGGCTCAAATAGGTCTTGCCGTTCAGGATGCTGTGAATCGCGATGTTCAACTCATTGTGCGTGGCATCCTTCAGGATGTAGCCGTTGGCACCGGCCTTCAGGCTTTCATGAATGTATTCGTCCGCCTTATGCATGGTCAGGATCAGCACCCTGGTCTCGGGCAAAAGCATCTTGATGCTCCGGGTCGCTTCGGTCCCGTTCATGCCGTCCATGTTCAAATCCATGATGATCAAATGGGGCATCAACTTGACGGCTAATTTAATCGCATCGCGGCCATTGTCCGACTCTCCGACAACGTCGAGGGCATCATCCTGTGACAGCAACGCCTTCAAGCCTGCCCGCAGCAGGGTGTGGTTTTCGACGATGATGATGCGATATTTTTCGATCATGGCTACCCCAATCTTTCGCTGCAAGGATTCATGGATTCAAGCCCGGCACCGGCGCGCCCGGAGAGAACATCCCAGACGGGCTCGAATCTGAATTCATCGCCGGGGATTTCAACAGTGATGGCTGGATGTTTTTTACCGGGATCATGAACAGCCACTCCGAATATTTCATTTTTCCCTCAAAGTCCTGGTCGGCAAGGCTGAAATTGCTTTTCTTGACCGGCTCTTCATCCGACGTGCTGTGCACCCCCAGAATCTCCCCATTCGCCCCCTTGATCAATTCCCAACTTGCAGTGCCTGACACGGGGTCCGGGTATATCTTTCTGAGGTATCTCCTGGCAGCCGGATAGCGCGGGTCTTTCAGCAAATCTTCCAGGCTCATCGGATACCGCCCGGCGTGAGCCGGTGTGTGAACGTAGTACATGGTGAGGGCATTGCGGAACTGATTTCCGGCAAAGATGAGTTGTTCCTCCTTTTCCCGCTTCATCGCCATGCTCCAGACTTCTCCGGTTACAGCCAGCGCCACGCCCATGGCGGCGATGAAAATGAGCAGCGCAATATAGGCGTAGCCTTGCTCGCCTTTCCGCCTTTGCCTGACCATGAATCCTGCCATAACGCTCACCCTGCTTTCCTTTCCGGTACCGTCATCATCGCTACCAATCCTTGTAATCCGAGCCGTCCAGGCCCTTGCCCGGCGAGCCGCTTTTGATGTCGAAAACAATACCTTTATCCGGCGTATCCGGCGAAACGATGACCCATGAATTGGCGCTTTCGGTGAAAGGATCCACCGGAAGGTTGCGCAAATACCTTTTGGCAATGAGATCGTCCAGCTTGTCGGGATACTTGCCGTTGTCCCCGAAATATTTGTCCAGCGCCTGCCTGGTCGTTGCCAGGTTCTCGCGCAGCACAGCCTCCCTGGATTTGTCCAGGGTGTTGAAATAGCGCGGCGCGGCAATGCTCAGCAGCATGGCAATGATCGCCAGCACAACCAGCAGCTCGACCAGCGTAAAACCATTTCGCTCGGTCCCATTTCGTTCTATCCCATTTCTTTCTATCCTGGACATGATGGGCAAGCTCTCCTTACCAGTCCTTGTAGGGAACGCCGTTCAGGCCGGCGTCGGTTGATTTCGAATACACGTCAAACACGTCGTCGCCCTCCTCCGGCGCATCGGAGCTGCTCTGGTAACCTCTTTTGCCCCAGGTTTCCTCGTCCGCCGTGCCCGGATCGGAATACAACGGGTCGCGCGGAATGCGGCGCAGGAAATAAATTTTCCTTTTGCCGTCCGGGCTCTTCAGGTCAGCCACCCCATCTGCCAGTATCTTCAGCCGCGCGGGGTAGCCCGATTTATCGATCTCGGAAGCAATCCGCCCTTCTTCCACTGCACGTTTATATTCATCCAGGGCGGTGCGAATTTCCCGCAACGCCAGGCGCAGTTCATGCTCCTGGTTTCTTTTCACCATCAGCTCGGCCATGGGCAGCACCATGGTCGCCAGCAAGGCCACAATCGCGACCGTGATAGCGATTTCGATGAACGTAAAGCCGTTCTGGCGCGCAGCCGTCTTCATGGTCATTTGGTCACCGCTATCGAATAAGGCGCAGGCGCGCTATACGCCAGCCCGGATCCTCCGGCCCGGGTTGGCGCAATCCGGGTCAATGTGATCTGCGATTGTTGAGCTTCCTTTGTCACCTCGAACGTCAGGGTGACGATACTCCCCTCACCGAACGCACCACTGGCGCTGTGTCCCGCCAGGTCGATCTCGACCTGGCCATTGTCATGGTTGATGATCCTGATGAATTTGGTCTGTATGTTGCTCTGTTTCATGATATTTCCTTCGACCGCATCGACCGCCTTGAACACGGCGTGATCGTAATTCACCAGCAAGCCCAGATTGTTCATCCCTTGCACCGACTGGGTATTGAGGGTGATGCTGATCTTGTCGCCCACTTTGGCCTGGCTGGGGCCTTGCCATGAAAACACCATCGGTGAAGGCGCAGCCGGAGGCGGCGCTTCGACCTGAGCCGGTGGTTGCGCACGAGCAGTGGACGCCTGCCCGCCGGGAGCGCTCGAACCGATGGGCTTCACCAACAGCTGGCTGTCGCGCAGGGTGGCCTCGGTGCCGGACCAATATTCAGTTTCCCGGGCATCGGGCCGCCGCGACTTGCCGATAATATGCGGGGTGATGGAAAGCACGATTTCCGTCTTGGTGTTGTTGGTTCCGTGGTCGGAGAACAGATGCCCCAGTATCGGCAATTGACCGAGGCCGGGCACTTTGCTGGCATTGGAGCGATCTTCGTTGTCGATCAATCCGGCCAGTATCTGGGTTTCCCCGTCCTTCAATTGCAGCAGGGTCGAGGCGTTGCGCGTGCTGACCTGGTAGGCGACCGTGCCGGATATGGCATTGGTGATTGGATCGCCCTTCAAGGTGCTCACTTCCATGTTGATCTTGATGGCAACCTCATTGTCGAGGTTAATATCCGGCTCGACCTCAAGCTTCAGGCCCACGTCCAGGTACTGCACGCTGCCGGTCACCACCGGCGTCCCGGTCGAGACCGGCGTGACGGCATTGGTGATGACCGGCACGCGGTCACCGATCATGATCTTGGCCTTCTCGCGGTTGCGCGCCCGGATGCGCGGGCTGGCCAGGATGTTGGTGTTCGCATCGGAAAGCAGGAGATCGAGCGTCACTCCCAGCGGAGTGGCGGAGATGGAATCTGAATTGGTGTGCTTCAAATCGGTGAGTGTCTTATTCGTTGTCGCAACTGAAAACTTGTTCGGCCAATTGATGCCCAGTTGATCCGTGAAGGAGCGGTTGACCTCAAGCACCTCGACTTCAAGCATCACCTCCGGCTCGGGAATATCCTGGTCCTTGATCATTTTTTCCGCCAGGCGGATGGCTTCCGGCGTGTCGCGCATGACGATGGAATTGGTTTTATCGTTGACGAATACGTCCTTGGTTTTCAGGAGTGCCTTGATCATCTCCAGCATTTGCTTGGGATTGGCGTTTACCAGGTGGAAGCTCCTGACCTTGAGGTCCTGGTAGGACTTGTTCTTCTCCGGCGTATTCGGATAGATGAACACGGTATTGTCATTGAGCACCTTTTTCTCCAGCTGGTTTTGCAGCAGGATCAGGTCGATGGTGTCCTCCACCGTTGCGTCTTTGACGAATATCGATGTTTTGAGGTCCGGCTTGACATCTTTATCCAGCAGCACATTGATGCCGCTGGTGCGCGACAGCGCCTCGAACACCATCTTTACATTGGCATCCCGGAATTCCAGGGTGACGGGCTTCTTGAACTTCGCCATGAGCGAAGGCCCGGCGGATTGCTCCTTTGCGACCAATTCGTCGATCTTGCGCTGAAGCGCCAGCGCTTCCGCCTGCTCGGGATTTTCCATGAAGACGGGCCTGAGGGCATCGCGCGCGCCATCCAGATCGCCTTTCCTTACCAGCTCTTTGGCATCGGCGATTGTCCTGCCGTGGCGCTTGTCCATTTCCAGTGCGGCAAGGCCATCCCTGGCGCGGGCGTTGTTCGGGTCGATCTTCAACACCCACTGGTATGCCGCCTGTGCCGAATCCTGATGACCGGCAATGCGCTCGTTGTTCCCGGCAACCAGCACCCGGTTCATGGCTTGCTCACGATTCCTTGCATAGGAAGCGCGATAGGTGACATTACCCGGGTCGGCTTTGACGGCTTCCTGGAGTTTTGCCAGCCCCTCCTCGGTTTTCCCTTCATCCAGCAGCGCCAGCCCTTCCTCATGCTGCAATTGTCCCGAAGCGCAGGCAGCCAGCATGGTCACGATGAACAGCAACGCTGTTTTCCATTTGATTGACGCAGCAAATTGGTTCATGTCATGGCCTCCTGTTTTGTGCTTCCGCACCAACACGGTTTTGGTTATTGTCCGGCGCAACAATTGTTCTGATCGATTGATTGATGTTCAGCGGCAGGTAGACAAAATCTACCGACTCGCGGGTGATGCGGTCGACGCGATAGGTGCCTTCAATCACCTCTCCTTCCGTGACGGTATAAAGCTTGCTGCCGTTGGCCAACATGACGATCAGCTTCGACGCATCCTCGTAGCGACCCATATAAGTAAATGGCAGCGGCGGAGCGGTAGGGGGCGGCGGAGGCGGCGGCGGGGGTGGAGGCGGCGGCGGAGGCGGCGCCACATACCAGGAGGTGGATTTGAAGGCATTGGATACAGTCTTGCCGTCTCCCGCCTTGGTGTTTTTCTGGTTCAAACGCTCGAGTTCAACATGGGCCAGTTGAGGCGGCTGCTTTTCCGCTGCCGGCTGGGATGCAGGCGATCTGGCCGGCTGCGTGGCGTTCTTGACCGGAACGGCAGCCCCCTTCTCCTCCCCGGCAGGCAAAATGGCAAGTATGAGGGCCACGGCGGCCACACCGGTCAAAAGCCATATGCGCGGCACGGGCCATTTCATTGTTCATGCTCCAGGTAAAGCGCCAGCCTGATCTTTGCTTCCACTTCCGAGTCATTCACTTTTTGGCGCTCGAACTGCAAATGCTCCATCGAAATAATGGGTATTTCCGCGCGCAGGCTATCGAGAAATTTCCTGATCTGCGGATACTCGCTCCTGACGGGCAGGGTCATCTGGAAACGCACCAGTTTCCCCACCCTGTCGCGGGTCATCTTGTATTCACCCTGATCCAGCTTGATCCCATTTTTTTCAGCCAGGTAAAATACCTTCTCCACCCAGGGCAGAAGATTCTTGTCGTTCGGGAATATTCGATAGAATTCGGTGAGTTGCTCTGACGGCGGCAACTCGCTGTGATTCCGCCCATTTGTCGCGAGCTTGACCCGCTCCTGAATGGAAACGGCGCTCTCGTGGGCTTCGTTCAGCCTCGCCTGGGCGGGATGAATGGCTGAGAAATAAAATGCCGTGCACGCCGCCGCCAATCCGGCACCCACCACTCCCGGCCAGCCGAACAGGTGCAGCCAGCGCCGCCTAACCCACAAGGGGCTGGCTGATATGGCCTCGAACCGGGAACGGATGAATTCACCGCCGCCGGAAAAGGACAAGTTCCTGCGCTTCGAAAATGCGCGCATTATTTCCCGCAGACTGGCCCTGGGTTGTTTTTTCCTGGCTGGAAATAACTTCATGGCGTCACCTTCCATGCCACGACCAGTGCAAACCGCACCGGTTTTTCCGGGTTGCGCTTCTGGACCTGGTGGCTCTGCAAATAAACGCTGCTGAATACATCCTGCGTTGAGAGGTGCTTTATATAGCCCAATACCGCCTCGATATTTTTTGCCTCGCCGCTTATTTTCACTTCATGCTTTTCCGTGTCCGGCTCTATCGTCAGCAAGGCCACATCCTTGCCGGATGACCATTCGACTGCCTGAAACAGCTTGTCCCACGGCAAGGTGATCTGGTCCAGCACCTCGTTTGCATGCTTGATCTCCAGAACCATCTCATTTATCTCGCGCTGACTGCCGGGCATCTTCCGCCCCGCGGCCCTTTCTGCCAGCCCGGATTGGGCTTCCCAATAACCGATTTGCTCAAGCGTGTCATGGTAGTAAACGCCGGCAAGCGCCAGCACGGCCAGCGCCAATGCGAGCAAAGCCAATCCCGCCCAGGGAATGGGCTTCAGGCTGCTGCGGTAATCAAGGTAGAGCGTCATTTACTGCCCCATCTCCAGGTTAAACAGGCCGCCATATTCCGCCTTGTAACCAGGCTTGAAGCTTGGTTGCAATTGCCGGATTTTCCACCGCCATCCTTCCGGGATATGCGGTTCATCAAGATGCGGCGCCCACAGGAACACCTCGTCCATCGCCACATCGGTATCGGCCAGATAGGCCTCGCGCTCCAGAATCGGCGGCAGTTCGTTGTGCCAGTCGCCCTCGAGGCGCAATTTTCTGATCCATACCAATTGCCCTTTCCTCAATACGGAAAGGCACAGGCTGCCCGGTTCCAGCAGCACAATCCATGCACTGCGGCCCGACAGGCTTTCGCTGCAACTGTTGTAAGCCACCATCAGATGGGGCTGGATCGACTTGATGTTCAATCTCATCCGTCCCAGCAATCCGTTCAGATCGTCCAGCAGCCTGGTGTCCACGGCACTGGCAAGAGCGGCAGTGCCAGCCCTGCCCGGGCTGACGCGAACGCTCAAGGAATCGGCTGCGCTGCCGTAGGTTTCGCTGAAATAGTGCTGCGCCAAGACCATCTCTTCTTCATCGCTCAACTTGTCAAACCACGGGACAAGCGTGTAATGCATGAAATGGTTGGAAAGAATCACATTCACATCCATCTTGCGCACGATGATGGAGGGCAGCGCAGTCCCCAGGGTGTCGATCGCCCTGCTCCACGGCATTTCACCGCCGCCTTCGTTTTCACACGGGCATACCTTGCTGGCGCGCACGCTGCGGTGATAGCCTTGCATCGTCAGCGTGCGTTCGGTGCGCAGCAGCGCCACGCGCTCCGGAGCCAAGACGATGTTCAGTTCGTCACGAGACAATAGTGACACGATTGATCTCCTGTAAAGTCGTTTCGCCGTTTCGCACCAACTCGATCGCCGATTCGCGCAGGAAGCGCGTGCCGCTGTTCGAGGCCGCCTCGCGTATGATCCGGATGGGCTGGCGGGTAATGATGAGCTCGCGTATCTGGTCGTTCAGGTAGAGCATTTCGGCAATGGCCTTGCGGCCCTTGAACCCGGTGCCGCGGCATTGTCCGCAGCCCAGCCCGGCGCGAAATCTCATGTTTTGCGCGTCTTCCTTCTTGATGTTGGAAGCGGCGAGCAGTTGTTCGTCCGGGCGGGTTTCCGTGGAACAGTGTGTGCAATTCACCCGCACCAAGCGCTGAGCCATGATGCCGTTCATGGCGGAAACGAAACTGTATGGATCCACCCCCATGTGGGTGAAGCGGCCGATTACGTCGAACACGTTGTTGGCGTGCACGGTGGTGAACACCAGGTGTCCGGTCAGGGCGGACTGGACGGCGATCTGGGCGGTTTCCTCATCGCGTATCTCGCCGACCATGATCTTGTCCGGGTCGTGGCGCAAGATGGAGCGCAACCCCCTTGCGAAGGTAAGCCCTTTCTTCTCGTTCACCGGGATCTGCAGCACGCCGGGCAATTGGTACTCGACGGGGTCTTCGATGGTGATGATCTTGTCCTGCCCGTTGTTTATTTCCGAGATGGCCGCATAAAGGGTGGTGGTCTTGCCGCTGCCGGTCGGGCCGGTGACCAGCAGCATGCCGTACGGCTCGCTGGAGAGGCGGCGCAGCCCGGCAATGGATTGCTCATCGAACCCCAGATAGGACAGGTTCAGTCCCTTGATGCTGTCGGTAAGCGTTTGCTTGTCGAGGATGCGCAGCACGGCATCCTCCCCAAAAATGCTCGGCATGATCGAAACGCGAATATCGACCTCATGCCCATTCACGGAAACCTTGAAGCGTCCATCCTGGGGAATGCGCCGTTCGGCGATGTCGAGCTCCGACATGACCTTGACCCGCGAGATCACCTGCTCGGCCACATTCAGGCCCGCCATTGCTCCGATCTGCGTCAGCACGCCGTCGATGCGGTACTTGATGATCAGGCCGGAAGGGCCGGTCTCCAGGTGGATGTC
>JBGPSQ010000002.1:0-49975 GCA_041490205.1 Gallionellaceae bacterium | reverse complement strand
CCGGACATTCTGCTGCTGGACGAGCCGACCAACAACCTCGACATCAACACCATCCGCTGGCTGGAAGACATCCTCAACGCGCGCAACAGCACCATGGTGATTATCTCGCATGACCGCCATTTCCTGAACAGCGTGTGCACCCACATGGCCGACCTGGATTACGGCAAAATCACCGTGTATCCGGGCAACTACAACGACTATATGCTGGCTTCCACACAGGCGCGTGAGCAGCAATCGTCGGACAATGCCAAAGCCAAGGAAAAGGTCGCTGAATTGAAAGCCTTCGTGGCGCGTTTCTCGGCGAATGCATCCAAAGCCAAGCAAGCCACTTCGCGCGCGCGCCAGATTGATAAAATCAAAATCGAAGACATCAAGCCTTCCAGCCGCCAGTATCCGTTTATCCGCTTCGAATACGACGAGCGCGAAAAACTGCATCGCGTTGCGGTAGAAGTGCAGAAGATGGCCAAGGGTTTCGACCGCGTGCTGTTTTCCAACGTGAATTTCCGCATCGACGCAGGCGAGAAAGTTGCCATCATCGGCCCGAACGGCATCGGCAAGACCACGCTGCTGCGCTGCCTGGCGGGCGACCTTGCGGCCGATACCGGCACCATCAAGTGGGCGGACAAGGCCAAGCTCGGCTACTACGCGCAGGATCACGCCGCCGATTTTGCCGAGGACAAGCAGATGATGGACTGGATGACCGACTGGCGCGGCCCTTCGGACGACGACCAAATGGTGCGCGGCACCCTGGGGCGGCTGCTGTTCTCCGGCGACGACGTGAAGAAGAAGGTGAAAGTGCTGTCCGGCGGCGAGAAGGGGCGCATGCTGTTCGGCAAGCTGATGCTCGCGAAGCCTAACGTGCTGCTGATGGACGAGCCGACCAACCACATGGACATGGAAGCCATCGAGTCGCTCAACACCGCGCTCGACCTGTACAAGGGCACGCTGGTTTTCGTCAGCCATGACCGCGAATTCGTCTCCTCGCTCGCCACACGCATCATCGAGATTTCCGCCAAGGGCGTGACCGACTACCATGGCACGTACGAAGAGTACCTGCGTAGCCAGGGTACGGTGGTTTAGTCATTACAGGTTGAATTAGCCACGGATTAACACGGATATTCACGAATGAACTTCAAAACCAATTCCTGCTTTGCAGTTTGCTGCGCCGCTGAACCCGGTTTTATCCGTGTCTATCCGTGTTAATCCGTGGCTAAATGACTTTTATTAGTTCACAACCTATCCCCAAATCCTCTGGCGCAATCGGCGTATTCGATTCCGGCGTGGGCGGCCTTTCCGTTCTGCGCCATGTACGCCAAGTTCTGCCCAATGAGCGCCTGATTTACGTGGCCGATTCCGGCCATGTCCCTTATGGCGACAAATCCCCGGAATATATCGGGCAGCGCTCCCTCACCATTGCGCAATTCCTTATCGAACAGCGCGCCGATGCCATCGTCATTGCCTGCAATACCGCGACGGCAGCTGCGGCGGGCTTGCTGCGCAGCCGCTTCGACATCCCCATCGTGGGCATGGAGCCCGCCATCAAGCCCGCCGTCGCCGCCACGCGCAACGGAGTGGTCGGCGTACTGGCGACCACCGGCACGCTGGAAAGCGCGCGTTTCGCTGCGCTGCTGGAAAAATACGCGGGCAATGTCAAAATCGTCACCCAGGGTTGTCCCGGCCTGGTGGAACAAATCGAGCGGGGCGACCTGGAAGGCCATGAAACCCGCGCGCTGATCGAACGCTACACCGCGCCCCTGCTTGCGGCGGGTGCGGACACGCTGATACTCGGCTGCACGCACTATCCTTTCCTGTCGCCGCTGATAGCTGAAATTGCCGGGCCCACCGTTGCCCTGGTGGATACCGGGGAAGCCGTTGCGCGCCAGTTGCAGCGCCGCATTCAGGAAGAGCTTCCCGCGCGCACTTCGCGCGGCCTCGCGGAATCGCTATTCTTCACCAGCGGCGATGCCGCCCACGCCTCCCGCATCATGTCCAACCTGTGCCGGCACGAGGTGATCGCACAGGGATTGCCGGGCATGTTCCTGTAACGACCCGTATTTATATATCCCCCAAAGCAAGCATAGGCATTGCAGGCAGCACTGGTTTATTGCCGTTATGCCTGTGCTATTATGAAACCGGGCGCAAAAACGCCGAGTGCATTGACGCGTAAATGCCCATAGGCGCGGGCCGTTCAATTTCCAGACTGGAGCAAAGAAACATGCAGCGTTTCCTTTCCTTGACCACTCATCTATTCGCGCTGACAGCCCTGTTGCTCGTGAATGCCTCGGGTGCCCAACCCGCTTTGGCAGCGGAAATCAGCAAGTCCACCATAGAATTGGTCAGCCGCGCAACCTTCGAAGTGGTCGTGCTCAAGCCTACCGAGGATCATCTGACTTACGAACGCCCCTTGCCGCTGGATTTGATTCCTTTCTCAATCCGCAACGACCCATATTATTCCGTCGGGACGGCCTTCGCGATTGGCAAAAACCAGTGGATCACCGCAGGACATGTGTTCGATCTCGGCCACAAGAGCCTGAGCAAGACCTACCGCCTGCGTGACCACTCAGGCAAGGTTTATGACATTGACCAGATCGCGAAATTTTCCGCACATCGTGATTTTGTGGTGTTTTCCATCAAGAACCCGCCGAGCATGAGGCCGCTTGCGACAAACACCGCGCCGCAGATGAACGAAAAGGTTTATTCCGTGGGAAATGCGCTGGGCGAAGGCGTAGTGTTCCGTGACGGTCTCTATACTTCCGCCACACCGGAAGAAAGGGATGGCGAATGGAAGTGGATACGGTTTTCCGCCGCCGCTTCGCCGGGTAACAGCGGCGGGCCGCTGCTCGACGCGAAAGGCCGGGTGATCGGCGTGGTCATCGGAAAATCGGAAAACGAAAACCTCAACTATGCCTTGCCGATAACCGAGGTGCTGAATGCGGAGGACAATGTCGCCGACGTCGACACCAGGGTGATATACCAGATAGACAACATGCCGAATCTGTCCAACACCGACCGCTTGCGCAAGAAATTTCCCCTGCCGAAATCCTATGCGGAACTGGATGCGCTGATTACTGCCGAGTATGTAGGCTTCGGCATGAAAATCCAGAATGATTTTTTTGCCCGGGAAAAAGAGCATGTATTCCCGAATGGCAAGGATTCGCTTCCCTTGCTGTATTCCGACTACAGTTCCACCATGCTCGGCCTGGTGGCCAGGGGCGAGGACGGCATCTGGGATGCGTACAGTCCCCGGAAAACGAGTACCAACGAGATCAGCGAGAATGGCACCCTGACCTATGGCGGCTTCGGCTCATCCGACATGCTGCTGTTCCACAAGCCAGACGGCATCGAAACCGGCGCGCTGTTCAAGGATTCAAAACTGCTGATGGATACGCTGCTGCGTGGATACCCCCTGTACCGCACCATAGCCTCGGAAAAAATCAGGATCACTTCCATGGGCAAGGCAACCGAGGAATATACCCATACCGACCGCTATGGCCGCAAGTGGCTGGTGCGCATGTGGAACATCGATTACGGCGACCGGCAAGTCGCGCTGTTTGCGCTGCCCGTGCCCGGCGGTTTTGCGGGCATGCTGCGCATCGAGTCGGCGGGGCAGATGTCCTCTCATCTGGATGACCTCAAGCTTCTCACCGATTTTGCCTGCATCACCTATTACGGCACGCTGGCGGATTGGCGCGATTTGCTCGCGCAGCGCGACCTGTTGCCGCAGGCATTCGCCGACATCAAGATCGATTTTGAATACGGCAAGTTTTTCCACTACGCTTCCAAGCGAGTCGATTTTTCCTACGGCCCCGCCGAAATGCATATCACGGAAAAGAGCGACCTCAAGCTGAAATTTTCCTATTTCCAGGAAAACGGCAAGATCGTGTGGGACGTCAACCAGGTCATAGCCGGCGACAGCAAGGATACCTCGACATTCTTCACGGTGGTGCGCTACATGAAGCCCGCCAAGCAGCTCGACGACAAATTCCAGAGCAACTGGGAAAAAATCTCCCAGCGCCAGCACCCTTTCAATAAGCAGGCGTTTTTCGACAACAAGCGCACGCTCATCGGAGATATTTATACGCGCGACCTGGCTGCCGACAAGCTGTCCACCGCGCCCATCCTGTACACCGCTTTTTACAGCGCCGACGGGAACATAGAACAGAAAATGGTCAAGACCAAGCTGGATCATTTCATGGAAAAGCTGAAGGTGACAGAGAGCCTGCCTTGACCGGCTGCCATGCATTTGCCCGCACAATAATCCAATAAAAATTTTGGACCCCATGTCCCGCTATACCCTCACCATCTCCTGCCCGGACCGGGCGGGGATCATAGCCGCCGTCAGCGGATTCATCGCCCGCCATAACGGATGGATAGTGGAGGCGAGCTACCACACCGACCTCGAATCGCAGCTTTTTTTCATGCGCCAGGAAATCCGCGCAGATTCTCTCCCTTTTGATGCCAACGAGTTTCGCCGCCTGTTCGCTCCGCTGGCGCAGGAATTCGCCATGACCTGGCAGCTTGCCGATTCCGCCATCAAGAAGAGCCTGGTCATCCTGGTCAGCAAACAGGCGCATTGCCTGGACGACCTGCTGCACCGCTGGCGCAGCGGGGAACTGGTGGTCGATATTCCCTGCGTGATCTCAAATCACGAGGACTTGCGCAGTTTCGTGGAATGGCACGGCATCCCGTTTATCCATGTGGACATGGAGGCCGACAAAGCCGCCGCCTTCCATAAGGTCGCCACGCTGTTCGAGATGAATGGCGGCGATACCCTGGTGCTGGCGCGCTTCATGCAGATACTCCCTCCGGAGCTTTGCCGCAAATTTTCGGGCCGCATCATCAACATCCACCACAGTTTCCTGCCTTCTTTCGCGGGCGCAAAGCCCTACCACCAAGCCTACCAGCGCGGCGTGAAGCTGATCGGCGCGACCTGCCATTACGTCACCGAGGAGCTGGATGCCGGGCCTATCATCGAGCAGGACACCGTGCGCATAGACCATGGCGACACCGTGGAAGACATGGTGCGCTACGGACGCGACATCGAGAAGAACGTGCTGGCGCGCGGCCTGCGCTACCACGTGGAAGACCGCGTACTGATCTGCGGGAACAAGACCATCGTGTTTAAATAAGAAGAATCCGAACAGGCCGGGTTAGCCCGTAGGGAGTAACCCGGCAAATCACGCGGTGGCTTGCATCGAAAATCCAGTAGGCCGCCTAAATTTTCCCAGTTAGCTCAAACAAACAGTATCTATATATGGGGGTGTAAAATGAATGTCAGAACAGTAGTCGGATTGATAGCTGCACTTGTGCTAAGTTCTAGCGCATTTGGGTTAAGCCAGGAACAAATCAAACAGGGGTGTGTGGACGAAGGCCGCACGATCTCGTGCCCGAATCAAATGAAGAGCGTCGAAGTTGCCCCGATACAAAAAGTCGAAGTGGCCCCGATAAACAGGGTTGAAGTTGCCCCCATTAAAAGGCACCGGCCTGCCAAGCAGGCACAGAACTCGAACATTGCTGCCGAAGCCCAGCAGCGCGGGAAAGTCATCGATCCGAAAGGTCAAGGCATGAATCAAGCACAAATTGATGCCATGGAAAAGCAGAGGCAGCTCATGTGGAATACAACCCATCCGGAGATGGGATATCGTTAGCCGGAATTATTGTTTAACCTAACGTATATTGCTGTTGCGCCGCTCCCCGATGATGAAAGAAACTATGGGGTGGAAAGCGGCAGGATGAGGTCGCGCAATTTTTTAGGTGTTGGCGGAAGCCCTCTTGCGGGTCGTTCCGCCGCAATGCATAAACATCCGGCGGAACCGCAAGTGTTCCGCCCTACACGCGCCTCATCCAGCATAATGCCCGTTGGTTATTGTGCCTTATACGGGCTTCCTTTCCCGAAAATGCGATCCTGGTACCCGTACCACTCCGCTTCACTCAAGAGGCCGCACAGGTAGAATCCGCCGCAAAGACCGCTCGCGAATCCACGGTTTTCCGGCGTGTCCAATGAAGTTAGGGCGTCTTCGACGACATCGAACGCCATGCGTTTATCAAAATATTCCATTTCAACCAGAGTAATGGGCGATTGGGTGAACCATTTTCCCAAGACACGTCCTGCATAACAGACGATCTTAAAGTCCTCGTGCAAATACTAAGCATTCCTTAGTGCGCTGTCAATAAAAAACTAAGAACATCTTAGTTATGACAGACCGAGCCAAAATCCATTCGTTATTTGCACGCCGCTTGAAAACCGCGAGGGAGCGTCTTGGTATTTCTCAGATGGAGCTGGGCGTTCGCGCAGGCATAGACGAATCCTCGGCATCAGCACGAATCAACCAATACGAGCGGAGCAAACATACTCCGGACTTTTCGACTGCGTGCCACTTGGCAAAGGTTCTGAATGTTCCTCCAGCATATTTTTATGCGGAAGATGAGGGTCTAGCGGATTTAATTGCTGCGTATGGCAGCCTGACGCCCGCAAACAGAAAAAAACTTCTTGTGCTTTTTGAATCTTGCTTGTGATAGGGCGGTAGCAAGCGTTTGGCAAAAGAGCTGTAGGATGGGTGGAGCAACGCGATACCCATCGCTGTTCTTCGGTGCGCCCTGATGGGTATCGCTGCGCTCCACCCATCCTACCGCGCTTGTTGCACGTGATCTTCAAAGCAACGACTGAGGACCTTTCCGTACTTACCGATTAGTCCTTTCGGCCCAAGCATGGTTTTCTTCACAATAGGCGTTGCACTCCAAGTGGGGTTCTCTAACCTGGCAGCCTCAAACTCCGCCTTACTGATATGCCCAATCTTGTACTCCAGCGAACCGGTATCGAGGTTGATCAGAACCAGCTCCGTCCAAGGCTCGGTCAGCCTAAGGCCGCGACCTTTAATGTTTTCACTCGTGAGAAGTTTGACCGATATTTGAGCCATGCCCTCAACAAGATCATGGCCCTTCTGGGAATTTGAACCAACCTTCTTTGGCCTTCTACTCAATGAGCGAAGGTAGGAAATTGCGAGATACTCACCAATTCGCCCAACAATATTATCGTTACCTTTTAGCTCGTCTGGATTCTTCTGCGCGATGGCAAAAAACGCCCTCCGCGCCTCTAGATAACTCTTGACTGCATTGTCGATCTCGCTCAATTTTTTAACCCTCTAAAAACCGGCGGAACCGAAAGCGTTTCGCCCTACATAGGTTGCCATTGGTTCGTATCAGCCTTTCACAATGCCGAACCACCGCCGATTCTACGTCTCCTTTCGGGCAAACACCAGACAGCACCTGCTATCTGTGACACCAGATTTCTCACCGGAAAACACTTTTTCGGACAGCAAATAAAAAAGGGCGCCTTGCGGCGCCCGTGAATCGGAAACCCAGAGGGAACTGGAATTTTCCGGAGGAGGGGGGCCTTGCGGCCCCCTGATGCATAGTTTTAGTGGCCGTATGCCTTTTCGCCGTGGTCGGCGAGGTCCAGACCTTCTTCTTGAGCTTCGTCGCTTGCGCGGATGCCGATGGTGAACTTCAGTACCAGCAGGATCACGAAGGCAACCAGGCCAGACCACACCAGCGAGGTGCCGACTGCCCACAGTTGCGAGATGAACTGCGCGCTGGCATCGAAATCGCCCACCTTGTTGGCGACGTAATCATAAACGCCTTGGCCGCCAAGCTTGGGGTTGACGAAGATGCCGGTGCCGAGGGCGCCGATGATGCCGCCCACGCAGTGCACGCCGAAGGCATCGAGCGCGTCGTCATACTTCAGCCATGCCTTGACCTTGGTCACGGCGAAGAAGCACACGACCGCTGCCACTGCGCAGATGATCATCGCGCCTGCCACGCCGACGTAACCCGCTGCCGGTGTAATGGCAACCAGACCCGCCACGATGCCGGAGCAGATGCCCAGCAGGCTGGGTTTGCCCTTGACGATCCATTCGACCAGCGTCCAGGTTACGCCTGCTACAGCCGTGCCGAACAGGGTGTTGAAGAACGCCAGGCCAGCAGCGCCAGTGGCTTCCAGTGCGGAGCCAGCATTGAAACCGAACCAGCCCATCCACAGCATGCCGGTGCCGATTGCGGTCATCATCAGGCTGTGCGGTGCCATGGAAACCTTGCCGAGGCCCTTGCGCGGCCCGAGCATCAGGGCAGCTACCAGTGCCGCGATACCGGCATTGATGTGCACCACGGTGCCGCCCGCGAAGTCGATTGCGCCTTTCGCGAACAGGAATCCGGCATGAGAGGTCGCCACATCGCCTGCCTTGGCGCTCGTATAGGCATCGGGACCATCCCAGTACCACACCATGTGCGCGATCGGCAGGTAGGAGAAGGTGAACCACAGGATGCTGAATATGATCATCGCGGAGAACTTGAAGCGCTCGGCGAAACCGCCGGAAATCAGCGCAACGGTGATCGCCGCAAAGGTCAGCTGGAACATGGCATAGACGAAGTCAGGCAGGTACTGGCCCTTGCTGAAGGTCGCCGCCACGGCTGTGGTCGGATCGTCGCCGGACATGAAGAGCTTGTCCAGTGACCCGATGTACGGCGCCAGTGAGCTGCCTTCGTGGCCTGCGGTGAAAGCCGCGCTGTAACCGTAGATCACCCACAGCACTGCAACCACGCAGAAAATCGCGAAGCTCTGCATGACGGTGGACAGCGCATTCTTGTTGCGCACCATGCCGGAATAGAACAGCGCCAAGCCCGGGATGGTCATGAACAGCACGAATGCTGTCGAGACCATCATCCAGGAGACGTCGCCCTTGTTGCAGTCGAAGCCCTTGTCACCGCACTTGGGAGTGGGTGCAGCGGCTGCATCGGCGGGAGCTGCCGCAGGTGCAGCAGCAGTCGCGGCAGTCGCGGCGGGTGCCGCCGAGGAAGCGGCTGCTCCATCGGCAAACGATGGCGCCGACAGGCTGAACAACACAGCCAGCAGCGTCAGTAGCGATAATATTTTCTTCATGTCTGTATCTCCTTACAGGGCTTCCGGCCCGGTTTCACCGGTACGGATGCGGATAACTTGTTCGACATCGTGGACGAAGATCTTGCCGTCGCCGATCTTGCCGGTCTTGGCCGCCTTTTCGATGGCTTCGATGACCTGGTCCAGCATGGATGCGGCAACCGCCGCTTCCACCTTGACCTTGGGCAGGAAGTCCACCACGTATTCCGCGCCGCGATACAGCTCGGTATGTCCTTTTTGCCGCCCGAAGCCCTTGACCTCGGTGACGGTGATGCCTTGCACGCCGACGGCGGACAGGGCTTCACGCACTTCGTCGAGCTTGAACGGCTTGATGATTGCAGTGATCATTTTCATTTTCATAACCTCCATTCGGTCAGAAATCGTTAGAACTTGTAGATTGCTTCGAGTCCCACGGAATTCTGGGATTTCCTGTTGATGTTGTCGTTATAGGCGAACGATGCCTTGTCCGAGGTATCCTTGCGAACTTCGCCGCGGAACTCCACGCTCTTGGCCGGTGCATAGCCCACGGTCAGGGTTTCTTCCTTCCAGGTCTGAACCACGCCAGTGCGGTAGCCGTCGGTATCCTTGAAGGATTCGATACGGAACGAGACGCGCCATGGATCGTTGATCTGGTAGTTAGCATACACTGCCGTGCCGCTCCACTTCGCGCTGCCGTTCGAGCCATTGGCCAGGGTGGCGTTATCCTGCGAGCCGTTGTCGTAGTTCACTACGAAGTTGAGGCTGTCGGACACGGTGAAGGTAGCCACCAGGTCCAGCAGGTTGCGCTTGCCTTGCGGTCCGGGGTTGCCGGAGGCGAATTGGCTCGCGTTGACTTGTTCTGCGCCCAGATAATCCTGCACGGTCAGGGCGAAGGATTTGCTGGGGTTCAATGCCACGCCCAATTCAACGGTCTTGTTGGAATTGGTGTCGGTTGCCTGGTCCCAGCCGTTGTTGACGCCTGCGATAAAGCTGAACGCATCCGATGCCTTATAGGTCACGCGCGCGCCGGTATGGGTGAAGGGAATCGCATAGCCGAACAGGATGGAGCGCGAAAAGTTGGTGTTGGCTGTGGTCTTGATGTATTCCTGACCTGCCAGGGTGACAAACTTGCCCGCGATCACGGTGATGGAGCCGGAGGCATACTGCATGTAAGCCTGGGTCAGGTCATAGGACTGTGTGGGGGAGGCGATGGTGCCGAAGGATGCAATGGTGCTGGCATCCTTGCCCAGGGTCACGTCAACCAGTCCGCCGGCGCCTTCCGCTGGCTGCTTGGCGATGGTCAGGTCCACGGCCTGCACGGTGAAGCTGTTGTGTGCATAGTCGAAAACACGGTCATTCGTGCCGCTGGTAAATTGCCCCTTGCCGGAAAGGCTGCTGAACGAGGTATCAATATCTCCGGTCACGCTGATGCCGGAGGCATCCAGCACGGATGAGAGCGTGGGGCCGGTTGGAGCCGGCGCATCGGCGGCGTATACGGGCAAGGCAAATGCGGAAGCCAGGGCAGCAAGCAGCAGTTTGTTTTTTTGCATGACGTTTCCTCTCTAAAGAAATTAATAAACGGGATATTGCTATCCTCGTGCATTACTGAGCAGGTTCCGTGCCAGTTTAAATAGTCTTTATGAAACAGTAAATTGCGCACTGAACGGAGAGGGGGGATGGCAGCAACGCCCCATTTGTGTGCGCCGTCGCGGGGGGATGCACCTGAAAGGCGCGTTCAAGTCGTCAAATGTGGGGCAGAGTATGACCGGCATGGTGCATTCAGGCGATGCACCATGCCGGGAAGACAGGTTAAAAAGTGTGATTCAGCGAGAATATCCACCCGGCTCTGCCCAGGTTGTTTCCCATCGAGTTGACATAGTAATTGCTCATCTTGAAGGTTTTGCTGTAAGCAGCTCCCAGCACATACCCGTTCATGTTATAGGACAAGCCTAACTTGGCATCGGAATAGGAGGGATCCATCCCTGCCGCCTTCATGTTGTTGGCGGTCACCCCCTGGTAGGTCTGTGTTCCATAATGCGCAGCAAGCGTTATTCCGGAATCGGGGATGGGATAATTGGCGCTGATATCCATGTAGTGAGTGCCCTTGGAGTTCCCTATACCGAAAGCGTTGCCCATGCTGTAGGAGTATTTTGCAGATAGCCACTGGTAGCCGATTGCGCCGTGGATTTCGTCGGTGTCCGCGATGACCGCGGCTGCGTTGTAAACAGCGGGATAGTGGTAGCGCATGACGCCGAAGTCATAAGTGAAATCCGTGAAAAAGCTGTTTTTGACGCCCACATAGCCATCCACCTCCAAACTGGACGCCTTGACCGCGCCCTGGTCGGCCAGCCAGCTGACGTTGGAGCCCCATATACCGATATAAAATCCGTTTGACGCTGCCAGGTCTACCCCGCCCTGGACGGCCGCAAAGCCGTTGGTCCTTGAAATGCCGCGATAAACATAGTCGTTCACGATGCTGACGTTGGCCGTGAGCGGCGAGGGTGCTACGGCATCATCCGCCCAGGCAGGAAGCGTGAACAACATGCCCAACGCAATGATCGGCAATTTTGTCTTTTGCAGCATTTTCAATTTATTCTCCAAATCAAATCTGTTTTCGTAAACATTTCGCCACCTCGCCCCGGAATTTACCAAGAACGCCAATGGCGCGGGCAAAGTTTGCTAAACTACGCACAATGACATTGTAACGGAAAATCATCATGTTCAATTCCAAATTCCTGGACGAAGTCTCGTCCAAGCTAAGTGAACTTGCTGCCTCGGGCCCGGCCCGGGATTTCGAGAAGAATGCCCGCGCGCTGCTGGCGCAAGGCTTCGCCAAGCTCGATCTGGTCACGCGCGAAGAATTCGATGTGCAGGTGCAGTTGCTCTCCCGCGCGCAGGAAAAGCTGGCGGCGCTGGAGGCGCGCGTGGCCGCACTAGAAGCTAGCCGTAAACAGCCCTAGCCACGGATTAACACGGATGTACACGGATCACCAACATGGGGTTTTATCTGTGTCAATCCGTCTTAATCCGTGGCTAATTGTTTTTCCCAAGACTGAATATGAGTCTCGCGGTTCTATATAGCCGCGCCCTGTCCGGCATGGATGCCGCGCAGGTCACCGTGGAGGCGCATCTCGCCAACGGCCTGCCCTGCTTTACCATAGTCGGCCTGCCCGAGGCCGAGGTGAAGGAAAGCCGCGACCGCGTTCGCGCCGCCTTGCAGAATTGCCAGTTCGACTTTCCCATCAAGCACATCACCGTCAACCTGGCGCCCGCCGACCTGCCCAAGGACAGCGGGCGCTTCGATCTGCCCATCGCGCTCGGCATACTCGCCGCCTCCGGGCAGATACCCTCCGAGCGCCTGGCGGAATATGAATTTGCCGGGGAGCTGGCGCTGACCGGCGAACTGCGCCCGATACGTGGCGCGCTGGCGATGACCTACCATGCCGCCAATTGCGGGCGCGCCTTTATCCTGCCCGAGGCACAAATGCCGATATTTATCCACTATCCCCCAACGCCCTAAACACCAGTTACCGAAAAATCACCGAAATTGGTGTTGGCCTCCTGCCACTCGTTTGGATTGGATCGGTCTGGCGCAACGGTTACCGCATTGATGATGGTATTGTGAAATACGTCTCAAAAAGCTTCTCCGTCGACACGACCTTTGCGACGCCAATACAATTTTCGACTTGCTCTGATCCTGCTCTTCAGTCCAGATTAATCCCCGCCACTGAATATCCCCTCGGTCTTGCGGCATGGGAGAAGATTCGCGAATCGCAATTGTTTGCCTTGCCTGTAAACGGTGACCCATACGGCCTGCTCATCCCAGCAATTGAAGTTATCCGGTTTTACTATATTTGCTCATCCTCCACTGCTCGTGCCCTGTTTTATGACCGATACGCGTCACTGATAAACGATCCAGAATGTAACCTGGACATACCATTGCCGTCAGTGAAGCTAACCTTGGACTGGGTTGCTAAGCACGAAGATGCATGGGTATTAGCAAGATTCCTTGCAAGTGAAATTGTAAAAAGTCGCGCTAAGAAAATCTATGACTGGGTTCAGTTAAATACCATGGAGTACTCTGAAAAGAAGCTGAATCAATCCTTCTTCCCTTTTGACGGAGTCACTAAGCTGAACGTTCAAGGGATGTACCCCGGTGCTTGATAACTGTTCAACGAGAAAAACATTCAACGGGCTACTTTTCACCCGATCGTTGGAGCAATGCAAAGGGTGATCCTGCTCATGAAATTGCGTTACACCCAGGTTATTTTGTCGACCGAAAATTGATTGAGGTTTTTCAAACCTTAGTACAGTTGTGTAGATCACTTGGTTCACTGCCGGTTTCGACGGTTGGGCTGATATTCTCCCGTTATAGAAGAGTTCAGCCCCGCACTTTACGCGGGTTGCAAGGCCTCAATATTCGCTGCGCAGAGTGCAATAATGTGTTTCAAGCTGAACTGAAATAGGCTTATTGCTGTTTCAGCGATTGTGACGGCGCATTCCCGCTTTAGCATAGAGCCTAGGTCAACGGCATCAGTGAGTACGCTCACCGCTTGCGCGGTTTCAATAAGCTGAGCGGAACAAGAATAATGTGCCCAATGATTGCTCCTGCGGACGTTGGGCAATTTCAAGGGGGATCATCCCGGGCTTATTGTCCCGCTTTTTGGCGCGGTTTCAATGAAATTACGTCGCGCTTTTTAGCTCAACCAACACTCATACCCTGGAATCTTTCGCCGCAGCATCGCAGCATCTACTGCCGTTTGGAACCTTTCTCCTACGGCGCTGTGCCTAAAACCGTGCTTCGTCCTAGCCGAAGTAAACACGCAATCAACTTCTGGCTTTGGTTGTAATTGGGGTCGCATCTTTTCCCAATACCATTCCACCCAAGCCCGCGCCTGTGTCTTGGTTCTGGCAATATCAGTAAAATCCGGTTTCTCTTCTTCAGTAACCATGGTGCGTACCTGATCAAGCGTCAGGCCGGCTAAGCCCCCCTCACTCAACCCGAACTGCCTCCCCGCTGCAAACATCACCTTGTCCCGAATCAAACAAGCTCGCTCCGTCTTGTCCTGTGTTCCGGCTACCTGATGGTCTATGCTCGTTAACAGTTCCTCGTACACCTCATCCGAAACGGGCTGCGACATCCGCTCCGGGACATGCGCACAAATGTCGCGCCCGGATAACATCCTTGCCTTCTCACCGCTAAACCGCCCATTCCTCGCTTTCACCGCGTTGGAAATTGCGTCAGCTTCCTCCTGGCTTATTGGGGCATATCCGCCGCCAGCTTCACGTCGAATAACGTCCTCATACCAATACATCCGCTGCTCGCTATCACCCTTCAAATCTGCGTAACGCAGCTTGCAATCATGGATCAGGTCAACAAAATTTGCCGGCCATTTATCCGACAGTACGGCAAGCAGCTGAAACAATTCATTTCTATGCGACTGTGAAGCCATCTCAAACTGCCTGTGCGGCCAATCTGCCAATGTACGTCCATTCAGCCGTGTTGATCGCTTCAGGCGCTCGCGCGTTTGTCTCGTAGTGAGCCCAGCAATCAGCTCCCGCAGCCCCCCGAAGAACACTATCGAATGCATTGACTGGTTTCCAGCCCAGTCCGCATATCCATGCTCCAGTGCAAACTCTAGCTGTACCTGAAGCCTTACCGAAGCGCTATCGGTCACTGCTGCAGCCGACGCTGAACGCAAGTCGAATCCGCACTTCCAGCAATGCACGCTCACTGCGCCGAGCGGAAAGTATTCCCTCCCTTGCATATCGGCCCGGTGCGGTGCGAGCGGCGACGCGCACTCAAGACACGCATCCAGAAGATAGCAGCCATGCCTGGTACAAATCGTTGATAGCGCTAACCGCCACCGCTTTCTGAAATATGGAACGGCATCCTCTTTCAGACAGCGCGGGCAATACTGAAGGCCATGGCACCGCCGTTTGCGGTGATACACCCCCAGCGGTAATACCCACTTCGTGTTTCCGTTGGGTTGATGATGCTCATATAGAACACCTTCATAAGACTTCAACGTGGTATTCAAGACGGTCTGTGCGGTTGCCCCGGTGAGTTCTGCAAGTTTGGTGATCAACCAGTCCGGTGCCTGTTTGTCGATGTCGCGGTTCCAAATGGATTTGTCGCGGCCGAATACCATGGCGCTGAACGTCTGCAGTTTCAGACCATGGCCGTGAGCCAGGCGAATCAGCCAGGATGAGAGAAGCTCATCCGGCAACGGTTTGAGATGAGCGGGTAAAATTCTCCCGCTTAGCCCAATGATGTTCATACCTTACGCGCCGCTTCCTTGCGTTTCGAGGGTGCAATGTATCCGCACGATTCAAGCGCCTTGTCGTCGATCCTCTCGGGTGCGCCCGCTTTGGTGTTACGGATCGCCCATACGGCTGCCATGTTAAGCAGTCTGGAAAGCTCACCAATCGTCCCTTCACACAAGGCATGCAGCTTCATAGCCAATGCCTTCTCGGTCAGGTTGGACGGATCCCGAAGAGGGAGTATTTTCTCCAGGCTGGCAAGCAGCCTGAGAAACTCTACGTCCAGCTGCCACGTCGGCAGCACCTCCGGCGCAAATCGGTTAGAAAGTTGATCGTCTACCTGGATCGCCCGCATCGCTTCGACGGTACCAACCGCGACTATGGATCGCTCAATCTGATTTCCAAGATACCGGAGGGCATTGAGATAGGCTCTCTGCTTCAGCAAGGAACCTGCAATGAGATTGTGAATCTCGTCGATCACGATGATGCCGAGTTCTATCGATTTAAGGACCTTGATGACCTGGGCAAGCAGCACCTTTTCCTTTTCATTATTCCTGTAAGGAACGCTAAGTATGTCGAGGATGATGGTATACAGGTGTGCAATATCCGGCTTGTCTGGTGCCTCGATGTACAACACCGGAACAATGATTCCCTCGCCCTCAGGATTGTCCCTCGCCAGATGTGTCGAAAGGAAGTGTTTGACGAGGTGGCTTTTCCCATTATTGGTTTTGCCGACAATCACCATGTTCGGCATCCGTCCGACCTTTGGATGAACCAGCAGGTCTTCAAGCTTGGCGATGATTTCGTTTGCCTTGGTATATCCAACCCAGCGGTCTTCCAGGATATGCCGAATCCGCTCTTCATTCGGCAGCACCAATATCTCGCGGGCTTTGGGTGATAGATGTTCACCGTTACTCATGAGGCCTCCTGGATGTCGTCGAACGGGGCAATAGGCTTCGAAAAAATGTCATCCGGAGCATCTTCAGCCGGCTTAAATTCTTTCGGCGCGGGGATGTGTTCTTTCGACTTGGCCCAGCCCTTGGCGCGAGCCGCCTGCCTTCTGGCTTTGCGGGTTTTCCCGGCTTCAGATTCGACGATATCGCGCATCTTCTTCACGGCACCAAAGATCAATTCTTCGTTGACGGTTACCTGATTCTCTTCGTCCAGGCGTTTTTTGGCAGCGCGCAACTCCCAGACGCTGATAGGTGGCCGCGAAATGTCCTTGTACGGCACCACTATGTAATTCCTGGTGTCCGGCTCGTAGACGTAGATTGTACTGAGGTCGCGGGGATCATAGCGACAAATGAATTGCTGCTTTTTCTTTGGATTGTCGGGCTCGACAGCGTGCATCCACCGGCGTAGCGCATCGTGGTAGTAGTAGATGTATTCATTGACGATGCCGTATTCCTGGACGGTGCGCATTTCATATGGCAGGAAGTCAATTTTAAGCCGCGTCTCGTCGGCAATTCGCGAAGGAAGTCCGACGCCCGGGGTATTGCCGTCGCCGAGGATACCGCGTTCGTACATGACGATTGGCGGAATGCCATTGTTTCCGGCGTGTTCCTTTTGGTGGTAATACTCGACGATAAATATGGCAAACCATTTTTCCAGCGCGGAAAGCGTCATGCATGCCTTTCCTTCAGAATCGTAGTCGCCTTTGTCCTCTACATTGGAACGAGTAGTGCCCTGAATGGTGTGTACCTTGGCCATATAGGTGCGGAAAGACCGTTCGATATGCCCGCCATATTGGGGGCAGCCCTTGGGGCGTTGTTCAAGTTCAATGCCGTGTTCCTGGCAGGCCTTTCCCATCATCGTTCCGCGAAACTCCTTGGCGTTGTCTGTGTGAACGACGCGCATCTTTCCCCACACAGGCCAGGGTGTCGTGATATCCATACTGACAAGCCAATTGTCTTTGGGAAGAATGGCATGAGAAAGGCACAAGCCCGTCGATAACGCTCCTACCGGATCAAGGCCAATGTAGTAACCAGCAACCATCTTGCTGTTAACGTCTATGCCAAGCGTCAGGTTGGGTCGCCCGATCGGCTTGCGGTATTCATCATCCACAATGATCAGATCCATCGGGGTGTGATCTATCTGAACTACGGCAAGCGGATAGTCAGCACCGGGAAAGCGTCCTTTGATGGGGGTAAATTTCTCCTTGGCGGCTTTCTTACCCATTCGCTTTTCCAGTTTCGTCTCTTCCGACAAAAGCGAAATGCGATTCCGGATGGTGTTCTGGTGGGGTGTGGGCAGTTTAAGTTTCAGACACTGAGATTTAATGCTTTCCCAAACTTCTACGGGAGTATCTCGCTCAGGGGAGAGGAAGTGCTTATCAATGCATTCCTTAACGATTTTTTCAACATGAGGATCCAGCCGTGATTTGCCTGCGTCATTACGGCCAGAGCGCATCAGGGATGAAACCAGGCCGGTTTTTTGGTATGCATTAATCCATCGATATATCGTAGCGGCGTTAAATCCGCTTGATGAGGCCACCGAACGAACATGCTCGGTCGACCTTCTGTTAGGCTCCAATTCAAGAAGCGGGCGAATGACCTCGAAACGCCTGTGAGCCTCGAACCAATCCTCGTCATTGATTTTGAGTAAATCCTGACGTTCCATTTGGGTGCTGGGCAAGAGGTCAGGCTCGATCTGGGAAACTAGGATGCGCTCCGATTTCCCGGTGGCCATGTTTTTGGCTATGACGGCATCCAATCCAGCTATATCCAGGATGACGTACTGCTTTTCTTTGTACTTCACCGTGCTGCCTGGCATCAGGCTAATTTGTCCATTGCGCATTTTCTACCTCATTTCCCAGATGCGGCTATGCATCGTAATCGGTATACTTAAATCGTTCCCGATTCGCCGAATAGCGATAAGATGCCATATTGTTGGCAGGAGCTGCGCCTGATTCCATTTGTCCCGATAAATCGACACCATCAGGGTTTCGACATCCATTTCCCGAAACTCATGCAGCTTGTCGAGTATGAGATGGATATGATAGCCACTCGGATATGGGTCGGGCTGCATATAATGAATCAGGAATTTTGCATTTTGCAAATAGGGCGTACGGATTTCGCGTTCAGTCAAAATGCGGAATTGCCATCCCCGTTCCTTGGCATAGCGGATCGCCGCTTTGAACTTCGGGCGGTATTCCTTGAAATTCTGGCGGAGGTCATCTCGGTATTTAACTTCGCCTAGGATTGTAGGTAGCGTTTTTGCCTGCAAAATGCCTTTCCGGTGGTGGATAATTATGTCGGGCGTGTATGTACGAAGCTTTCCTTTGTCATCCGTGTACTCGATTTTTACCGGCTGAGCGATAAATTTGGCTACATTGATGTCGAACCGGAGTATGTACAAGAGATCGCGCTCGAGGGTAGACTCGAAGCGTGAGCCATCAGGCATCGTGCCGGTCACGCTGCGCGTTCCGATGGGGATATCCCTAACGGGAGACTGCTGTAGATCGTCCATTCGCAGTTATTTATGTAATAATGTTCGCATTATTGCAAATAATTTTGGATTTTACAGCGGCAGCAACCCGCGCCCCGGTGAGATTACCGTCGCCATGCACGGCGTTTTATTTTTGGACGAGTTGCCGGAATTCGACCGTGGGGTGCTGGAAGTGCTGCGCGAGCCGCTGGAAAGCGGGCGCATCACCATCTCGCGCGCTGCGCGGCGCGCCGATTTTCGTGCCCAGTTTCAGTTGGTCGCGGCGATGAATCCTTGCCCATGCGGCTATCTGGGCCACTTTAATGGCAAATGCCGCTGCACGCCGGACCAGGTGGCACGCTATCGCGGCAAGATTTCCGGGCCGTTGCTCGATCGCATCGACATCCAGATCGAAGTGCCCGCCATCGCGCATGAGGATTTGCTCAGGCAGGCAGACGGCGAAACCAGCGTATCCATTCGTGCGCGGGTGGATAAGGCGCGCCTGTTCGCCTTGGCGCGACAAGGAAAGCCCAATGCGCAATTGTCTGTCACAGAGATTGATGAGCTTTGCAAGCCGGATGCACAAGGCGAAACACTGCTGCGCGCGGCGATTACCCGCTTCAACTTATCCGCACGCGCCTACCACCGCGTGCTCAAGGTGGCGCGCAGCATTGCCGACCTGGCGGGCAGCGAGAATATTCTTCCGCCGCACATCGCCGAGGCGATACAGTACCGGCGCATGGACAAGGCTATCTAGCCATGTCCGCGCAGGTTCAGCCCATCACCGGACTGGATGAGGTTGAAAAGCTGCTGCGAACTTGCGATTTGCCGGTTGCCGATCTTTCTTCTTCACCTCCGCCATTATTTTTTGGCGTACATTCCGGAACTGCCCTTTCCGCTGTGATCGGGTTGGAGATATATGGCACTGTTGCCCTGCTGCGTTCGCTTGCGGTGGAACCTGGCATGCGGGCACACGGCCTAGGCCGGGAGTTGGTCGCATTTGCCGAACGTTTTGCCGCCCGTGAGGGGGTAAAAGAGCTTTTCCTGCTGACGACGACCGTGCGTGATTATTTCGAGAGGCAAGGATACTCCCCGCGCTCTCGCGAAGATGCCCCGGCTGTAATACGGTCCACGCAACAATTTTCCGACATCTGCCCGGATACCTCCGCCTTGCTCTGCAAGCTGCTTGCCCCGTAGGGGCGCGCTGCGCGCGCCCCTCTTAAAATGAACCACAGGGCGAATGCAATCCGCCCCTACGTTAGCCTGATGCCCTGTTAAAATACAAAAATGGAACTCAAACTCACCCGCCCCGACGACTGGCACGTGCACCTGCGCGACGACGCGCTGATGCGCTCCGTGCTGCTCGACACCGCGCGCCAATTCGCCCGCGCCATCGTGATGCCCAACCTCAGGCCGCCGGTGACCACCACCGCGCAGGCACAGGCCTACCGCGAGCGCATTCTGGCCGCCCTGCCAGCAGGGATGAAGTTCGAACCGCTGATGACGCTCTATCTCACCGACAATACTTCTGCGGATGAAATCAAGAAGGCCAAGCAGAGCGGCATCGTGCATGCGGTAAAACTCTACCCTGCGGGCGCGACCACCAATTCCGACGCAGGCGTGACCGACTTGCGCAAAACCTATGCCGCGCTGGAAGAGATGCAGAAGCTGGGGCTTCCGCTGCTGGTGCACGGCGAAGTCACCGATCCGGCTGTGGACATATTCGACCGCGAGGCCGTATTCATCGAGCGCGTGCTGCAACCCTTGCTGAAGGATTTGCCCAAGCTGCGCGTGGTATTCGAGCACATCACCACCAAGAACGCCGCGCAGTTCGTAACCAGCGCGCAGGATAGCATCGCCGCCACCATCACCGCCCACCACCTGCTCTACAACCGCAACGCCATGCTGGTCGGCGGCATCCGCCCGCACTACTACTGCCTGCCCGTGCTGAAGCGCGAGACCCACCGCGCGGCGCTCATCCAGGCCGCCACCAGCGGCAGCCAGAAATTCTTCCTCGGCACCGACAGCGCCCCGCACGCGCAGCACACCAAGGAAAACGCCTGCGGCTGCGCCGGGTGCTACACCGCCCATGCCGCAATCGAGCTATATGCAGAGGCGTTCGAGCAGGCTAGCGCGCTGGACAAGCTGGAAGGGTTTGCCAGCTTCTTTGGTGCGGATTACTACGGCTTGCCGCGTAACAAAGAGACTATCACTCTGCGCAAGGAGGAATGGCAAGTGCCAGCTTCGTTTGAATTTGGAGGAAGTCGCCTCGTGCCACTAAAGGCGGGGGAGACGATGAAATGGAAGTTGGTTAAGTGAAAGTGTACTTGTCGGTATTTTTTTAGGTATTTACTCTTCGTTGAATTTACATAAGGAATAACCGTGAATAGTGATTTCGTCACAGCCAGTTTTGAAGAGTTGCTATCTCAAGCGACAGATACAACTGCTACATATATGCGCCGCGCCCAGAGAGAAATTGATGACCAATTTGGTGACGGGTATGCTGCAAAGCATCCCGAACTGATAGTTGCATTTATGCAAACTGCCGCATCTGATTTCAACACAGCATCAACTGCCAAAGTGTTTGGTGCTGCAATGTTAAGTGTAGCTGAAGGCTTATCAGAAATTGCCGACAAGTTAGAACGGTAATGAATTTTGGGCAGACTCGAATTAATTTTTCTCACTCGCGCGACAAAGAACCATGCCCATATCAAACTACCTCAGCCCCACCCTCGGCAGCGCGGTAGGATGGGTTGAGCAACGCGATACCCATCGCTCGCGTTTTGCGTAGTATCATTACAAAGAATTTCTGGAGCATTGCCATGAACTCAGCCACCCTTGAAATCCGGCCAGACTTGAAGGTCGAGCTTGACCACCTTGCTGAAGCAAGCCATCGCAGCGAAAGCGATCTCGCTAACGAGGCGGTAACGCTGTACTTGGCGCAACAGCGCCGCATTACCGCACGCATTCAGGAAGGACTGGCACAGGCTCAGCGCGGGGAGTTCGTTTCGGATGAAGATATGGAAGCATTCTTCGCGCGATACACCGAGCCCCATGCATGAGACTGCGCTACACCGCACGTGCCCGGTCTGACCTTGGCGAGATTCACGATTACATCTCGCAAGAAAATCCAGACGCCGCGCGTCGCATTATTCTGCTGATACGCAGGGCTGCCGAATCGCTGCTGGAGAATCCTAAAATCGGCAGGACGGGCCGTGTCGAGGGAACGCGTGAATTGACGATCTCGCGCTTTCCTTTCATGGTGTCTTATCGTATTGTGGAAACTGAAGTGCAAATTCTGGCGGTAATCCACACCGCAAGACTATGGCCCGAAGATTTCCAGGGTTGAAATCGCAAATTCCGACGTTGATTACTTATGCCGTCTTCTGCTTATCTCGATACCTCGCCCATCCTCGGTAACCGCGTTTACCTGCACCCCTCCTGCCAGGTCATCGGCAATGTGAAGCTGGGCGACGACAGCTCGGTGTGGTGCAACACGGTCCTGCGCGGTGACGTGAACCGCATCGTGATCGGGCGCGGGACGAACGTGCAGGATTTGAGCGTGGGCCACGTGTCTCATAAGACGGCGGAGAAGCCCGATGGCTCGCCGCTCATCATCGGCGATTATGTGACGGTGGGCCATGCGGTGATTTTGCACGGTTGCACCATAGGCAACGAATGCCTGATCGGCATGGGCTCCATCATCCTGGACGATGCTGTGATCCCCGACCGGGTGGTGATAGGCGCGGGCAGCCTGGTGACGCAGGGCAAGGCGCTGGAGAGCGGCATGCTCTACATGGGCCGCCCAGCCAAGGCGGTGCGCGCGCTGACGGAGGAGGAGATCGCCTACCTGATGTATTCCGCCGAACATTACATGAAGCTGAAGGATGATTACTTGAAGGCCCAGCAGTAAAGTCATCACGCCCAATCACGAGTTGCTCTATCCATGACTTATCAAATTCTCGCTATTTCCGGCAGCCTGCGCGCCGCTTCGCTGAACAGTGCGGTGCTGCGGGCGGCCGTCAAGCTTGCGTCGGCTGATGCGCTAGTCCGCATCTACCAGGGGCTGGCCGACCTGCCGCATTTCAACCCGGACCTGGATGAGCCCGATCTGCAAGGCCATCAAGCGCCATCCGTGCTGGATTTCCGCAGGCAGCTTCAGGAAGCAGACGGAGTGCTGATCGCCTGTCCGGAATATGCCCATGGCCTGCCGGGCGCTTTCAAGAACGCGCTGGACTGGGTGGTGGGAAGCGCGGAATTCGTGAACAAGCCGGTGGCTCTGATCAATCTGTTCGAGCGCTCGACCTGGGCACCCGCCTTGCTGAAGGAGACCCTGACCATGATGACGGCGAATGTCATCGAGCCTGCCTCGCTCACTCTGGGGTTTGATAGCAACAAGCTGGGCGAGGATTTCATCATGTCGGATGCTAAAATTACACAGGCATTGCAGTCTTCGCTCAATGCGCTGGTGCAGGCAATCAAGCAACAAGAATCTGGATTATGAATACCAAGAACCAACCGCCGAATACTGCGAATCAATCGGAGAACATGCCGGACAAAGAGGAAATCTACCGCGCCAAGGTGAACCTGGAAACCGCGCGCATAGGCTGGCGTGAATTGCAGCGTTTCTTCGCCAGCGGCGCTGCGATTTTCGTCAGCGACGATCTCGACCTGGTCGAAGTCGCCTTCCAGGTTTCCGAGGACAACAGGGCACAGGTCAAGGTATGGATGGATGCCGGGCAGGTGGCCCGCGTCACCGATGAGCAGGCACTGGCATGGTTTGAGGCCGATGCCGACATGTGGGCGGTAGTGGTGAGCCCCTATGTATTTGTCCAGCGGGCAGGTTGACCGGGCGAACTTACCTTGAATGGCAGGGTCTGACACCTGACTTGTAAACCATTCGAATGAGAGCAGACATGAACAAGATCCTGGCCATTATTCCCCTGGCGCTACTGGCGTCCTGCCAGAGCGCACCCAAGCTGGAAGACGACACGCGCTATATCAAATTCGCCAAGGTGCTGGACGTGCACGTTTACACCGATGCCGAGCGGAAAGAGGCGGCCAAAAACGCGCCCCGCTCCGGCAACTCCGGCGTCGGCATGGGGGTGGGTATCGGTGTTGGCACCGGCGGCGGCTTCGGCGGCCTCATGTTTGGCGTGGGCACCGGCCTGGGCGGCGGACGCAGCCGCGACTTGCCGCCGCAAGTCTCGCAGGGCGCTAACCGCTATACGGTGCAACCGGTGAATTCGTCCGACAAGATAGAAGTGAACAGCTACGGAAAATACAAGGCAGGCGATTGCGTGAAGCTGTTTTCCGGACATCCCGACGAGTATGCCCGGCTGTTTGACTTAAAACCGGGCGAGCGCTGCGATTAATCGAAACCTACACGCGTTCGGCGTGTAATCAACATTCAGCGCGTCATTCCCGCGAAGGCGGGAATCCAGCTAAGAAATAGAATCCGGCGTAGCCGACAAACAGTTTTGTCCGCTACGCGGTTCTATATTTATACTGGATTCCCGCCTTCGCGGGAATGACATGCTTGGTTGATTTAATTTCGGACTGCTGCAATGCGAAAGCGCATTGCACCAAATATCCGAATTAGTGAACCGCCAGCAACTCCACATCAAACACCAGCGTCGCATTCGGCGGGATGACGCGGCCCGCGCCACGCGAACCATAGCCCAGCTCCGGCGGGATGACCAGGGTGCGCTGTCCGCCGACCTTCATGCCCGCCACGCCCTGATCCCAGCCCTTGATGACCTGCCCAGCACCGAGGCTGAAATCAAAAGGCTCGCCGCGGTCGCGCGAGCTGTCGAATTTGCTGCCCTTGTGGTCGGGTGCTTTTTCGTCGTACAGCCAGCCGGTGTAATGCACCGACACTTCGTGCCCGGCAACGGCCTCTGCGCCTGTGCCCACTTTGTTATCGGTCTTGATGAGATTGCTCACTTCGCTCTTCTCCGTGTTTGAAGTTGTTGGGGTTGATGTTGTAGACTGATCGGAACATGCCGTCGTTAGAAAAAGGCTCCCCGACAACAGCAAGGCCAAGGGGAAAGAAGAAATGCGCTTCATTTTGTGTCTCCTCTTACTTTAACAGGACGGATGCCAAAAAGGCGTCCGCCCTGACGATTGCTACTGCTTCACTTCGCCTTACTGTGGAGCCGGTGCTGCCGCAGGCGCTTCCGCTGGTGCTGCTGCGGGCGCTTCCGCTTTTTCCTGCGGCTGCAGTGATTGATAGGTCAGTTCCAGCTTGATGCGATCGCGTTCTTTTTTGGCATCCTCGTTCTTACCATTCAATCTCACTGCGTCGTCAAGCAGGGTCTTGGCATGCTGGAAGTCCTTGGCATTCACCTTGAGCTGTGCGATCTGGTACAAGGCATCCGATGCTTCTTCACGCTTACCGTTCTTGCGGTAAATTTCCGCCATCTCGCTCAGGATGTCTTCATGACCATCCTTGATCTGGGCCAGCAGGGAGACATAAGTGTCATCATCGTGGAAACCGTCCGGCGCCTTGACGGCCATCTTGTAATGCGCCAGGGAATAGACCTTGGGGTAATCGCCTCCGGCAAAATCCGCACGCGGCTTGAACCCAAAAAGAGCGTTTCCGGAATATTCGGGAGCCCGAACTTTCATCTCGGGCTTCTGAGCTTTGATCCAGTCCACCAGAAGCTGCGTGTCGCGGCGAACCTCAGGCGAATCCTTAGGCAACTGCTTTAGGTGAATCAGCCAGGCCGCCAGCAAGTGCGGGCTCTTCTCATATGTCTTGAGCTGGCCCAGCCAGTAATCCGTCTCGGCTTGCGGCTTCGAATCGACCGCCGATTTGGCCAGCATGTAATACAGGAAGGCATCCATGTATCTGCTCTGGTTCAGGGTGGGCATCTTTGCGATCTTCCTGGCCTCGTCGTAAACCTCGCCTTCTTTCCGGGTTTTTTCGGTCAGGTCGAGAACATCCAGAAACTTCTTGTCTATGCTTTTATCTTCCTGATGGTCCTGCGCTACACGCCCAAGTCGTTTCACATTCTTGACGAGATTCCAGTCATCGGCGAACGTAGCTTCGGCCGTCAACATCAACGATGCAGCAAGTAATACGCTTAATACTTTGCTCATAACATCCCCCTTCGTTAATTGAACGACATTTATACTGAAAACAACTTCCTGCATTAATATCCCAAACTGCTTCATGCCTGCTTTAATAGCTTAACACGGGAGCCAGCCAGCGCTCTGCCTCTTCCATGCTGATGCCCTTGCGCTTTGCGTAATCCGCCACCTGGTCGCGGTCCACCTTGCCGGTGGCGAAGTATTGCGCCTGCGGATGCGAAAAGTAAAAACCGCTCACCGCTGCGGTGGGCAGCATGGCATAGCTCTCGGTGAGGGTGATGCCCGCATTCTGCGGTGCCAGCAATAGCTCGAACAGCGCGCCCTTTTCGGCGTGGTCCGGGCAGGCCGGGTAGCCGGGGGCGGGGCGGATGCCGCGATATTTTTCGGCGATCAGATCTTCGTTGTCCAGCCCTTCATCTGCCGCATAGCCCCAGAATTCGCGGCGCACGCGCAGGTGCAGGTGCTCGGCGAAGGCTTCGGCCAAGCGGTCGGCGAGCGCTTTGAGCAGGATGGCGTTGTAGTCGTCGTTGTTCCGCTCGAAGCGCTCGATGTGCCTTTCGATGCCGATTCCGGTGGTGACGGCAAAGGCTCCGATGTAATCTTTCGCGCCCGTTTCCTTGGGCGCGATGTAATCGGCCAGGCAATAATTCGGGATGTCGTCCGGCTTCTTGGTCTGCTGGCGCAGGTTGTGCCAGGTCATCGCAATTTTATTGCGTGTGTCGTCGGCGTAGATTTCGATGTCGTCTGCATTCACTGAGTTAGCCGGGAACAGGCCGAACACGGCATTCGCAGTCAGCCATTTTTCCTCGATGATTTTTTTCAGCATGGCCTGGGCATCGGCGAACAGCTTGCGCGCCTCTTCGCCCACCACTTCGTCCTGCAATATCTTGGGGTAGCGGCCCGATAGCTCCCATGCCTGGAAGAACGGAGACCAGTCTATGTAATCGGCGAGCGCCTCCAAAGGATAGTTTACCAGCTTGTGCACGCCGAGCAGCTTGGGCTTGGGCGGTGCATATTTTTTCCAGTCGGTCTTCAAGCCGTGCGCGCGCGCCTCCTGCAATGACACATGCGCTGCCTTGCCCTTCTTGCCTTCGTGCTGTTCGCGCGCCTTGGCATAATCGGCCTTGAGTTCGGCCACATAGCCATCGCGCAGCGTGTCGCTCAACAGATTACTGCACACGCCCACCGCACGCGATGCGTCGGTGACATATACCACGGTTCCGCTCGGATAATTCGGTTCGATCTTCACGGCGGTATGCACGCGCGAGGTGGTCGCACCGCCGATGAGGAGCGGAATCTTGAAGCCCTGGCGTTCCATTTCCTTCGCCACATGCGCCATTTCTTCGAGTGAGGGGGTGATGAGGCCGGAGAGGCCGATCACGTCGGCATTGTGTTCGCGCGCGGTCTGCAATATCTGCTCGCACGGGATCATCACGCCCATGTTCACCACTTCGAAATTGTTGCACTGCAAGACAACGGTGACGATGTTCTTGCCGATGTCGTGCACGTCGCCTTTCACCGTGGCCATCACGATCTTGCCCTTGGCACGGGTGTTGCCGGACCTGGCTTTTTCCTCCTCGATGTAGGGCACCAGGTGCGCCACGGCCTGCTTCATTACGCGCGCCGATTTCACCACTTGCGGAAGGAACATCTTGCCCGCGCCGAACAGGTCGCCGACCACGTTCATGCCGGTCATCAACGGGCCCTCGATTACCTCCACCGGCTGTTTTGCCTGTAGCCTCGCCTCTTCGGTGTCTTCGATGATGTAGGTGGTGATGCCGCGCACCAGCGCATGGGTCAGGCGCTCCTGCACCGTGCCACGGCGCCACTCCAGGTCTTCGACCTGCTCCTTGCCGCCGCCCTTCACCGTCTCGGCCAGTTTGACCAGCTTTTCGCCCGCGTCGGGATGGCGGTTGAGCACCACGTCTTCCACCGCGTCGCGAAGGTCCTTCGGTATCTCCTCGTACACGCCCAGTTGCCCGGCATTGACTATGCCCATGTTCATGCCCGCCTTCACGGCATGATAGAGGAACACGGTGTGGATCGCCTCGCGCACCGGCTCGTTGCCCCTGAAGGAGAACGATACGTTCGACACCCCGCCGCTCACCTTGGCATAGGGCAGGTTCTGGCGTATCCAGCGGGTGGCCTCGATAAAGTCCACCGCGTAGTTGTTGTGCTCTTCGATGCCGGTGGCGATGGCGAAAATATTCGGGTCGAAAATGATGTCCTCTGGCGGGAAGCCGACCTTGTGCACCAATATGTCGTAGCTGCGCTTACAGATGTCGATCTTGCGCTGATAGGTGTCGGCTTGGCCGTTTTCGTCGAATGCCATCACCACCGCCGCCGCGCCGTAGAGCCGCACCAGCGTGGCATGCTTGATGAAGCTCTTCTCGCCTTCCTTGAGCGAGATGGAGTTGACGATGGACTTGCCCTGAACACATTTGAGCCCAGCCTCGATGATCTCCCACTTGGAGGAGTCTATCATCAGCGGAACGCGTGCGATGTCCGGCTCGGAGGCGGTGAGGTTGATAAACTTCACCATCGCAGCCTTGCCGTCCAGCATGGCCTCGTCCATATTGATGTCCACCACCTGCGCCCCGGTTTCCACCTGTTGCTTGCATATTTCCAGAGCGTCGTGGTAGTTGCCCTCCAGAATGAGGCGCTTGAATTTGGCCGATCCGGTGACGTTCGCGCGTTCGCCCACGTTGACGAACAAGGAGTCGTCGCCGATGTTGAAAGGCTCAAGGCCTGAGAGGCGACACTTCTTTTCGATGTCCGGCAGCTTGCGAGGGCGGACGTCTTTCAGCGCCTCGGCAATGGCCTTGATATGCGCTGGCGTAGTACCGCAGCAGCCACCTGCGATGTTGAGAAACCCGCTGGTGGCGAATTCCTTCACGAATCGTGCCGTCATTTCCGGCGTTTCATCGAAGCTGGTTTCGGATAGCGGGTTGGGAAGGCCAGCATTTGGATGTGCGCTGACATAACAACTCGCTACATGCGATATTTCCTCCAGATAGGGGCGCATCAGTTCCGCGCCCAGCGCGCAGTTAAGGCCAATGGACAGGGGTTTTACATGGCTTAAGGAATTCCAGAACGCCTCGGGGGTTTGACCTGACAAGGTACGGCCAGCCTTTTCCATGGTTCCGGAAATCATGATGGGTACGCGAACATTGTGCTGATCGAAGTGACGCTCAATTGCGAATAGTGCGGCTTTGACGTTTAGTGTATCAAACGCCGTCTCCACCATTAGAAGGTCAGCGCCTCCGTCCAGTAGGCCGCGCACGGCTTCGGCGTAACTTTCCACCAGCGCGTCGAAGGTGATACTACGCGCTCCTGGGTCGTTCACATCGGTGGAGAAAGATGACTGGCGACCGGTCGGTCCCAGCACGCCCGCGACAAAGCGCGGCTTTTCCGGGGTGGCAAATTCATCGCACAGGCCGCGCGCCAATTTCGCTCCGGCTGCGTTCAGGTCATAAACGAGGTGCTCAAGGCGGTAATCCTCCATGGATGCCGACGTTGAATTGAAGGTGCAGGTCTCGATGATTTCTGCGCCCGCTTCGAGGTACTGGCGATGAATGCCGCCGACCACGTGCGGCTGGGTCAGCAGCAGAAGATCATTGCATCCCTTCACGTCCACGGGGTGATTCCCGAAGCTGTGACGCTTACCCGCATATTCGCCAAACAGTTCGGTGCCGCGATAATGCGCCTCGGTCAGGTTGTGGCGCTGAATCATGGTGCCCATGGCGCCATCCAGAATCAGGATGCGCTGCTGGAGCAGTTTTTCTATGGGGTGGTTTATTGCTGTCATGGAGTGCGCGGGCCGGAATTGATAGGGGCGGCCAGGGTTAAGGGTATTCTCGCTTTTGACCGGATTGTGCCTTACGGGTTCACCAGTTGATTCAGTTCTGTCAAGGCGATGACCACCTTGTGGGAAATCCTGGGATATTCGCCTTTCATGATCTCCTCGGCGGCGGCGGGATTGTTCGCCTGGACATGCTTGACGACATTGGCCGCCAAGTAGTGAAACTGGGCATGATCCGCGCGCAAGGAATGAAATTCCTCAAGCCCGTGGAAGTGGTTCATGGCTGGCCCGTGAATCCACGTGCCCAGCGTGCATTGGTCGTCGCGGCAGATGATCATTGGATCCAGTTCCTCGCCGGACTTGCCATCCAGGTAATTCTGCAGGCGCAGCTTCCAGTTGATGTGTGCCTGCACCGCCTCGGCCAGGTTGATTTCGCCGCGGATCGCCGCCTTTTTCTCGGAATCCAAGTTGATATGCAGCAATGAAGCCATGCCGGATAACAGTCCCATTTTGCCTCCTGAATATTACTGGTAAGAGAACATGCTACACGTCGAGGTTCTTCACGCCCAGCGCATTCTGCTCGATGAAAGCGCGGCGCGGCTCCACCACGTCGCCCATCAGGGTGGTGAATATCTCGTCGGTGGTTACCAGATCCTCGATGCCCACTTTCAAGAGCACGCGGTTGGTCACGTCCATGGTGGTTTCCCACAGCTGCTCCGGGTTCATTTCGCCCAGGCCTTTGTAGCGCTGGATGCTGACGCCCTTTTTGGCTTCTTCCAGCAGCCACTCGATGCCTTGCTTGAAGCTGGTGATGGCGCGCTTCTGTTCGCCGCGCACGATATACGCATCGGCGGCAATGAGGCCATTCAGGACTTCCGCAGCCTGGCGGATCTGCGCGTAGTCGCTGCCTTTGAGGAATCCCTGGTCCATATGGCTGACCGAATAGTTGCCATGATAGAGCTTATCCAGGCGCAGGCGGCGCTCGCCGTCTGCATCGATTTCCACCGCTACCTTGATGCTGCCGCCGCAGGCCGCCTCGAGCAGTTTGGCGCTTTGCTGCGCGCGCTGTTCGTCGTCCAGCGACAATTCCGGTAGATTCAGCAGTGCGTGGGTCGCCTCGGGCGCGGTGAAGCGCGACAGACGGTCTATCACCGCTTCGGCCAGGAAGTATTTCTTGGCGATTTCTTCCAGCGCGCTGGCCTGGATCGGGTCGGCCTTGGCAGAGGGATACAGCGCAGAGTTGTTCAGGGCTGCCTTGAGCATGTAGGTCTTCAGCTCCTGGTCGTCCTTGAGGTAGCGCTCTTCCCTGCCCTGTTTTATCTTGTAGAGCGGCGGCTGCGCAATGTAGATGTGGCCGCGCTCGACCAGCTCGGGCATCTGGCGGTAGAAGAAGGTCAGCAGCAGGGTGCGGATGTGCGAGCCGTCCACGTCCGCGTCGGTCATGATGATGATGCGATGATAGCGCAGCTTGTCGGCGTTGTATTCGTCCTTGCCGATGCCGGTGCCCAGCACGGTGATCAGGGTGGCGATTTCCTGCGATGAGATCAGTTTCTCGAAGCGCGCCCGTTCAACGTTCAGTATCTTGCCCTTGAGCGGCAGGATGGCCTGAAACTTGCGGTCGCGACCTTGCTTGGCAGAGCCGCCGGCGGAATCGCCCTCCACCAGATACAGTTCGGAAAGCGCAGGGTCCTTTTCCTGGCAATCCGCCAGTTTGCCCGGCAACCCCATGCCGTCAAGCACACCCTTGCGGCGCGTGAGTTCGCGCGCTTTGCGCGCCGCCTCTCTAGCACGCGCAGCATCGATGATCTTGCCGCACAGGATCTTGGCGTCCACCGGATTTTCATTGAGATACTCGGCCAGTTTCTGGCCGACGATTTCCTGCACCACCGGCTGCACTTCGCTCGATACCAGCTTGTCCTTGGTCTGCGAGGAAAATTTTGGTTCCGGCACTTTCACCGAAAGCACGCAGGTAAGACCTTCACGCATATCGTCGCCGGAAGTCTCCACCTTTGCTTTTTTCGCCAATTCGTTTTCCTCGATGTATTTGTTCATGACGCGGGTCATCGCCATGCGCATGCCGGTGAGGTGGGTGCCGCCGTCTCGCTGCGGGATGTTGTTGGTGAAACATTGCACCATCTCGGAATAGCTGTCGTTCCATTGCATGGCCACTTCCACGGTGACGCCATCTTTTTCGCCAATCGCGTTGAAGATGCGGCTGTGCAGGGGCACCTTGCTCTTGTTCATGTACTCGACAAACCCCTTTACCCCGCCGGAATGGGCGAAGTTTTCGCTCTTGCCGGTGCGTTGGTCAACTAACTCAATTTTCACTCCGTTGTTGAGGAAGGATAGTTCGCGCAAGCGCTTGGCCAGGATTTCGTAGTGGAACTCAACGTGGCCGAATATTTCCTTGTCGGCCAGGAAGTGTACCTCGGTTCCCCGGTGTGTAGTGTCGCCCAGGGCTTGCAAAGGAGAAACCTGCACTCCATTCTGTTCTTCCACCAGGCGGTTTACCACCGCACCGCGGTGAAATTTCAGGAAATATTTCTTGCCGTCGCGGCAGGTGGTGAGTGTGAGCCAGTCCGACAATCCGTTAACGCAGCTTACGCCTACACCATGCAGGCCGCCGGAGACCTTGTAGCTGTTCTGATTGAATTTGCCGCCCGCATGCAGCACGGTCAGCACAATCTCGGCAGCCGAACGCTTGGGCTCGAACTTGTCGTCAAATTTGATGCCGACCGGGATGCCCCGGCCATTGTCTGCAACGGAAATGGAATTATCGGCGTGGATGACTACTTTAATGTCGTCGCAGTGTCCGGCCAGCGCTTCATCAATGGCATTATCCACGACCTCGAACACCATATGGTGCAAGCCCGTTCCGTCCGAGGTATCGCCAATGTACATGCCCGGGCGCTTGCGTACGGCCTCCAGCCCTTCGAGTTGCTGGATGCTTGATTCGTCGTAATTGTCGCTCATGGATTACTTTTCCGTTTCCGTTGTGCTGCTAAATTTCCAAGGTGTTTCTGAACTTTATCAGTGCCGCTTAAATGCGCATGGGCATGATGACGTATTTGAAGTTGTCGTCACCCGGCTTGGTGATCAGTACGCTGCTGTTTGGGTCGCCAAATGAAAACACCACTTGCTGAGATGAAATATTATTCAGCCCATCCAGCAGATAGTTGACGTTGAAACCCACATCCAGCCCAGGGCCGTGATAATCGGTTTCAAGGTCTTCCTGGGCTTCTTCCTGCTCGCTGTTGCTGCTGACGATGCGCAGGTTTTTTTCGGTCAGCACCAAGCGCACGCCGCGGAATTTTTCGTTCGAAAGTATGGATACCCGTTGCAAGGCCTGCAATACGACCACGCGCTCCAGGGTGATATGGTTGTTGTGGGAGGGGATGACCTTGCCGTAATCTGGAAATTTTCCGTCTATCACTTTGGAGGTGATAGTGATATCCGAAAAACTCACCCGCACCTGGTTCTCGGCAAGTTCGAGCGTGACTTCGTCATCCGAATCGGACATTAGCTTGAACAGCTCGCCTATGGTTTTTCTGGGCAAGATGATTTCACGCTTGGCGTATGAACTGCCCAGTGCGATGCTATAGTAAGCCAGCCTGTGCCCATCGGTTGCCACGGCCTTTAGCACATGGCTATCAACTACCAGGAGGACACCGTTCAGGTAGTAGCGGATGTCCTGCTGGGCCATGGCGTATTGCACAGCTCCCAGTAATTCGCGGAATTGCTTTTGCTTGAGCTGGATTTTTTCCGCATCCTTGAGTTGGTCGGCAACCTGGGGAAAATCCACTGCCGGCAAGGTTTGCAGGTTGAATTTACTTTTTCCGGCCTTGATTTGCAGCTTGCTGTCCTGAAGATCCAGGGTGACTTTGCTGTCGTCCGGCAGTACTCGCAGGATTTCCTGCAATTTCTTTGCGGCCACGGTGATGGACTCATCGGAAGGGGCTTGGTCCGTCCCCATGACGGTTGTAATCTGGATTTCCAGGTCAGTCGAAACAAAACGGAAATTTGACCCCGTTTTCTGGATCAGCACATTGGACAGGATAGGCAACGGCTGTCTGCGTTCGATGATCCCCCCAGTGACTTGCAACGGCTTTATCAGTGTTTCTTTTTCTATTTTATCTATAAACATATTTAATTATCCTTTAATTCATACTGATAATAATTGAGCAGCTTTTTGTTGATAACGCTATTAATTTCCTATTTTGCAATTACTTGGCCACTTACAACATTGTGCATACATCAGGATGAAGCAACTTTTGCTTTGTGCATAACATCGCTGTTTGAAAAAAATAGGTCAGTTATCCACAAGTTAACCACAGCATTTACATAAGTTATCCGAACGGCCATAACATTCAACTCCGCAATGTCTGGTTCAATAGATTGAAATCTGCATTAAATGCCGCATCGACGCCCCGCAGGTTTTCGATAGTCTTGCATGCATGCATGACTGTCGTATGGTCGCGCCCCCCGAATGCGGCCCCGATTTCGGGCAGGCTCATTTGAGTCAGTTCCCGCGCGAGGTACATCGCTATCTGGCGAGGACGCGCAATGGCGCGGGTCCTTTTTTTGGATAGCAGTTCGACCAGCTTGATGCGATAAAAATCAGCAACGGTTTTTTGTATGTTTTCGATCGAAACCTGCTTATTCTGGATGGCCAGCAGGTCTTTCAAGGCTTCTTTGGCGAGCTCAATGGTGATCGGCTGTTTATGGAATTTGGAAAAGGCTTCAATGCGTATCAGCGCACCTTCCAGTTCGCGAATGTTTGAACGGATATGCTTGGCGATGAAAAATGCGACAGTTTCATCTATCGGGTTATTCAGTTGGATGGCTTTCTGCAGCAGGATGGCGACCCGCATTTCGAGCTCGGGCGGCTCCAGGGCCACCGTCAGGCCCCAACTGAAGCGGGAGGTAAGGCGCGGCTCCATCCCGGAAATCTCCTTTGGAAAGGTGTCACAGGTGATCACGACCTGCTTGTGCCCTTCGATCAAGGAAGTCAGCGTGTAGAAGAACTCTTGCTGGGTGCCCGGCTTGTCTGCGATGAACTGGATGTCATCGATTAGAAGCAGGTCAAGCGAATTGTAGTACTGCTTGAATTCATCGAAGTTTTTTGTTTGGAACGCGCGCACTACGTCTGAAACGTAGTTCGTGGCGTGCACATAGCAGATTTTTGCCTTCGGATTCTCTTTCTTGATGTGATTGCCTATAGCCTGGATCAAGTGCGTCTTGCCCAGCCCTACACCGCCGTAGACGAATAAGGGGTTGTAGCTCGTGCCGGGGGATTCGGCAACCTGGAGCGCGGCGGCATGGGCCAACTGGTTGGCCTTGCCCAGCACAAAATTATCGAACGAGAGCGTGGGGTTGATTTTGTTATGCCCTTTGTTGGATTTTTGTTCGGTCTTGCCGACCAGAACCTGTGCGTGGTTCTTGTTTTCATGAACCGGCATGGCTGGGGGCTGCGCTTTACGCAGACGTAATTCAACTGATGGCTTAAAAGCAAGGAAATTTTCGGCTTGTTTGCATATTTCAGGCAGGAACCGTTCCTGGATGATTTTCAGGGTGAAACCGTTGGGAGCAGCTAATATGATTTTTTCCCCTTCCATTTCAAATACTAATGGCTTTATCCACGAATTAAACTGCTGGGAGGGGAGGCTGTTTTCGAAGAAAAGCAGGCAGGAATCCCATAAAGATGTATTGGTCATGATATGGGCTGCCGGCTTGTAATTATAGATAGGAATCAGGATGTCGATTTTACCGCCAAAATGAAAAGATATCCACAGGGGAAAATCACATGCTTGGCTTATTCCTGTTTGTAAAGTTGCAAGGCGCGCTGGTACAGTTTGTTACGGCTAAAATCGGATATTTTTGCTGATAATTGAACGGCTTGTTTGAGGGGTAAGTCTTCAATCAGGATGGACAGGATACGCTCGGCTTCCGCTTCTTTTTCGTCCTGCGGCATATCTATTCCTGAGACCGCCAGGACAAATTCTCCGCGCAGATTGTTGGTATCGGCATTCAACCAGTCCGCCGCTTTATCCAGTGTGCTCATGTGGATGTTTTCAAACATTTTTGTAAGCTCGCGCGCAAACACTATTGTGCGTTCGCTACCCAATGTCGCCCGCAAATCGGCCACGCACTCAAGGATACGGTGCGGTGCCTCATAAAAGACCAAGGTGTAAGGCAGGTGTGCAAGCGCTTGCAATTCGTGGCGGCGGGCGGTTGGCTTGTTGGGAAGGAATCCGTAAAACAGGAAGTGCGCGGTGCTTATTCCGGAAGCGGATAGCGCAGCCATTGCGGCATTTGCGCCGGGGATGGGTACGACGCGGAAACCAGCGTCGCGTACCAACTGCACTAGTAATGCGCCGGGATCGCTGATCGCCGGGGTGCCGGCATCGGTTACCAAGGCGATAGACAGGCCCTGCGCCAGCCTTTCTACGATGCTTTCGGCGGCCATGCGTTCGTTGTGCTGGTGGAGTGCCATCAGGCGTCCGGCGGCAATTCCATGATGGTTAAGCAGGTGGGCGGTGTTTCGCGTGTCTTCGGCTGCGATGACATCGGCACTGGATAGTATTTCCAGCGCCCGCAGGGTGATGTCACCTAGATTTCCAATTGGCGTGGCAACTACATATAATGCGCACTCTAATTTCCGTTTTGGGCTGCCATGCATCGCTTTTTCTACCGTTTGGTCATACTTGCCGCACTATACGTTACCGCAGGCTGTACTGCCACCCATGCCCCGGTAACGCCACCGGCGGCTCCCGCGCATCCGGCAACAGTGCAGCCTGTCGTTCCTGTCCCGGCATCTGCTCCCGCGGCCGCATCGGCTCCGGTTTCTACAACGGTTGTCCCACCTATAGTGCTTACGCCCACCGCACAGCCCCACATCGCGCTTTTGCTGCCGCTCAAGTCAGCCGCTTTGGAAAAGGCCGCAGAAGTGGTGGAACAAGGTTTCATAGCGGCGAGCAAGGCGCAGCCTGGCGCGCTGCCGATCCGTATTTATGCCTGTTCCGATGAAAGCAAGGAAATCGCGATGCTATACCGGCAGGCGATTGCCAATGGCGCTCAAGCCGTGGTCGGGCCGCTAACGCCCGCAGGCGTGGCGGCGCTCGCTACACAGCCCATTCCCGTACCCACCCTGGCGCTGAACCGGGTGGAGGCCAAGGCACCTGAAAAATTCTATTTCTTTGGGTTGGTTTTGGAAAATGAGGCGCGCCAGGCGGCGCGCTTGGCTTCGGTAGCGGATTTGCACTCCGCTGTCATCGTCAGCACCGATACGCCGTTATCCAAGCGCTTGGTGCAGGCCTTCACGGACGAATGGAAAAAGCAGGGTGGAATTATCGCCGCGACCAGGATTTTCAAGGGCGACAACACCATTTTTGCTGACCTGCCCATCGATCCGGGTAATGTGGTTTTCGTGGCCGCAAACGCGGAGAAGGCACGCATGTTCCGCCCGTTTATCAACCCCATGCTGCCGGTGTATTCCACATCGCAGATTTTCAATGGCAATGCGGATACCTTGGTCAATTATGACCTGCGCGACATCGTCTTCCTGGATATGCCCTGGTTGTTGCAGCCGGATCACGCAGTAGTGGTGAGGTATCAGCGCGCCAATCCGCCGCTCGAAACCGACATGGAGCGGTTATATGCACTCGGGATAGACTCTTACCGCCTGATCCGCATCATGATCGACGGCCACCAGCAAAGTGCCATGCCGATGGATGGCGTGACCGGCACGATCCGCCTCAATCCGAATCACCAGTTCGACCGCGAGGCTGTCTTGGCGGAATTCAAACAGGGCATGGGCCTGACCCCCGAGGCGCAGTCCCAGCTCAAGGCGGCAAAACGAGCCGCCGCTGCCAGTGCGCCTGCAGCCACGGATCCTGTCGAGGAAGAGTGAGTAGCGGGGCGCGGGCAGAGCAACTGGCAGCGGACTTCCTGAAAAAAAACGGACTTTCGCTGCTGCACCAGAATTACCGCTGCCGTTTCGGCGAAATTGACCTGATAATGCAGGACGGCGCCACCTTGGTTTTTGTCGAGGTGCGGTTGCGCTCCCGCGCCGATTTCGGCGGGGCTGCCGCCAGCATAGGCGCCGCAAAACAGGGCAAGATTTTGCTCACTGCCCGGCATTATCTTTCCACCCTGCGCAAAATTCCGCCCTGCCGTTTCGATGCACTGTTGTTGCACTCTGCGGACGGCACGCAGATCGAGTGGCTCAAAAATGCTTTTAGCGCTTGATTGGGGTAATATCCGCTTTCGTTTTCACGAGTTTTCCGCAACATGGATCTGATAGGCAGAATCAACGGACATTTCGAAGCCAGCGCGCAAACCAAATTGCAGGTAAAAGACGCGCTCGCGCGCCCCATCGCCGACGCGTCGAGCGCGCTGGTCGAATGCCTGATGCGCGACGGTAAAATCCTCGCCTGCGGCAACGGCGGGTCGGCGGCGGACGCGCAACATTTTGCAGCGGAACTGGTGAACCGTTTTGAGATCGAGCGCCCGGCCCTGGCGGCCATCGCCCTGACCACCGACAGCTCGATATTGACCTCCATCGCCAACGACTACGAATACAAGCTGGTATTCTCCCGGCAGGTGCGCGCACTGGGCATGCAGGGCGACATGTTGCTCGCGATATCCACCAGCGGCAACTCGCCCAGTGTAGTGGAAGCCATCCATGCGGCGCACGAGCGCAACATGACCGTGATTGCGCTCACCGGGCGCGATGGCGGCGAAATGGGAAGGATCCTGGAACCCGGCGACCATCATATTTGCGTCGAATCGCCAAGCACCGCGCGCATCCAGGAAGTGCACCTGCTGGTGTTGCACTGCATGTGCGACGCCATAGACCACCTGCTACTGGGCGAAGGTTGATGCGCCTGATTTTTCTCATCCTCCTGGTGATTCCATTCTTGGCCGTCTTGCCGGGATGCGTCACCCCGCAAAATCTCCCAGCCGTCTCGGTCTTTGACGACGAAAACATCGAGAAGGATGCCATTTCGCGCATCAACAGAGGGCATAGCGGCAGGGTGCATGTGAACGCCGCCAGCTTCAACCGCCGCCTGCTGCTTACCGGCGAAGTATCGAGCGAAGCTTCCAGGGCCGAAATCGAAAAACTCGTCGCCAGCGTACCCAAGGTCAGGGCCGTCAACAATGAACTAGTGGTGGGCGACATCAGTGGAGTCGCCACGCGCACCAGCGATAGCTGGATCACCAGCGACATCAAGCGCCGCTTCCGCGGCAGCAACGCGTTCGATGCCGGCCAGATCAAGGTAGTTGCAGAAAACGGCACCGTGTTCCTGATGGGCACCGTGCACCGCAAGGAAGGTACATCCGCCGCCGAGATTGCCAGCACCACGAAAAAGGTGCGGGGCGTGGTTTTGCTCTTCGAGTATCTCGACTAGAGCCCGTTATTGCCCACAGAAACCATGGACTTCGAACACAAAATTTGCACCCGAGCCGATTTTCCCGCTCGCGCCGCCGCAATGCCGCGTCCGCTGGTATTCACCAACGGCTGCTTCGACATCCTCCACCGTGGGCATGTCACCTATCTCGCCCAGGCGCGCGCCCTGGGGTTGGCGCTGGTGGTGGGCGTGAATAGCGATGCCTCCGTCAAAAGCCTGGGCAAGGGCGGCGATCGCCCGGTGAATACACAGAATGACCGCATGGCCGTGCTGGCCGCGCTCGAATCTGTCAGCCTGGTAGTGCCCTTCGAGGAAGATACGCCGCTCCAGTTGATCCTGGCCTGCCGCCCGGATGTGCTGGTGAAAGGCGGCGACTGGACGCCGGACAAAATCGTCGGCGCAAAAGAAGTGCAGAGCTGGGGCGGCTTGGTGCACAGCATTCCTTTCCTGCACGAACGTTCCACCACTGCCCTGCTGCAAAAAATCCGCAGCCTTTAGCCCTGCGTCTATTGCCAGTCCCCAGGCCACACCCTGACCGGCTGGCTGCTTCGGGATGTCGAACGGCCAGAGTGCGCCAATTGCAGCCATTCAACGAGAAGCTCAATTCAACTTCTGAACCCAGAATTGGTACATTCCAAAAAATGTATTGGGGTTTTCATGCTCAAATGTCTGCCACTGGCCAAGGTCGGTGGCAGCATGATCTTGAGGAAAGCGCCGTTTATAAGCATGAAGTATATTGGACTCCATCTCAAATCCCAGAAACGCCAAATTATTTTCCTTGAGAAAAACATCAATGCCAGACAACGTCATTTGGTGTTCCTGAACGTGGAAAAGCAAATCACGACAGGCGCTGAGGTTGTAAAAATCCGATGTATTCAATATGGTTCCGAAATTTGATAATTGCCTTAAATTCAGGAAATCCTGGCGGGACTGCCGAATTTCATCGGCTGTGATACCACTATCATGCTTGGCGATTATTGCCCGCGCTTCAACGATTTCCCGTCGGGCAACTTTACTGTAAAAGCCCAGCATCATGAACCCGCCGGGGCGCAGCAGAGACAATAATACCTTCCATCCAGCCCACGGATCCTGAAGGTGGTGGAGTACGCCGACGCTCTCGATGACATCGAAGCTGCGGCCAATTGAACCCAGCTTCAGCAAGTCTGACTGTGCGTACTCGATTTTGACAAAACCCATTTCCCGCGACCTTCGCTTGGCATAAGCAAGACTGCTAATGCTCAGATCGACGGCCAGCATCTGCCCGTACTGAAATTTTTGCGCCGCCTCAATTGACTGCCGGCCAGTGCCGCAACCGGCAATGAGTACATCAAAGCCGCCATGCCCTCTATCGCCCTTGATTGAAGCAAGAGGAAATTTTCGGCGTAAATATTCGATGGGATTCATTGCATTGTCGTAGGATGCAATTTTTACCCAACGCGGATAAGGGTTTTCTTCATACTGTCCCTGAACCTTGATGGAAATTCCATCCTCAATGCCGGTCAGCCGGGGAATGGTGGCGCGCAATCGCATTTCTTCAGCAGGCTCGAGAACTTGTTGCTGCAACACATTCGAGACTACATCCGGCCATTGATCATTCAGAAGCCGACCGGCAAAGGGAATGGAGTTGAGCGGGAAGTAGGTTGCCACCACTAGCGGCCAAAGAGCCGGTACAGGTGCTTTAGCCTCCAACGCCGCACCCAGCGCATCTCGCAATTTGCTTGCTTGCCGGATTTCATCATTGGTGCAGGAAAATATGTATTCATTGATGAAGCATTGACGCGCCAACGAGCTGCAAAATCTCAAAACCGCTGCGTTCTCTGCGTCAGCAGTTTTTGCCTCCGTTGCGGCATTGAGCATGGCATACCGCACCATGGTTAAAAACTGCTCCATTTCAATGTCGCAGATGAATGTCGAATCGAGCATGGCGCACAGCAGTTCATTACCGGCGATGGTGTTTATGCCGGATGTTCCGAACAAATCTTGTGTTGACAGCCGCCCAGGCCAGGCTTTGGATGCGCGCGCGATGTACTCTGCGATGTCAGGCTGATGCCTGAGCAGATCGTTGCTGATCCGGGCCAGTTTGCCCGGGTTACCCCAAGGCTCGGTCAAGGCGCGAACCAATGCATCTTGAGTCTCGCTGTCGACTTGATTGAAACGCAGGCGATGCATGCACGAAACAAATATATCTTTTGCCACGGCCGTTTCTTCGATTCGCAGCGATTGCCTGATTGTACTCAAGGCCATTTTTGAATCACCTCGCTCGTTCAATAGCGAAGCAAGGCTATCAAGAGCCAAAGTGTAGTCCGGCTTGAATTGCAACACCTTCCGGAAGCTGGCTTCGGCTTCGTCCAGTCTTCCCAGATCATAGAGGGCAATGCCCAGATTGTAGTGTGCCTCGACGAAATCCGGCTTGATGTCTATTGCCCTGCGGAAAGATGCCTCTGCATCGGGCAGACGATGGTTTTCCTCAAGCAGATTACCCAGATTGAAATGTGCTTCTGCGTAATCCGGTTTCAGTTCCAGGGCACGGCGATAGGAAGCTTCGGCTTCCGGCAGTCGTCCCATTTCCAAAAGCAAGTTGCCCAGGTTATTGTGGGCTACGACAAAATCCGGGTTCAGTGTCAGGGCACGGCGGTAATTTGCTTCTGCTTCCGGCCGGCGCCCGGACTTGCGTTGCAAAATGCCCAGAGCGTTATGGGCTTCGGCTGAATCCGGATTCAGTTCGAGCGTGCGCCGAAAGCTTGGTTCAGCTTCGGCATTTTGCCCCATATCCATGAGGGCAGTAGCGAGATATAGATGAGCCTCCGCTACGTTTGGATCGATCAAGGCAGCTTTACGGAAAAGCGCCACCGCCTCTTTCAGATTCCCTTGCAGCCGGGAAATGAAACCCAGCCTCGCATAGGCTTCTGAATAATCGGGATTGCATGAAATGGCTTGTTGATAATACCCTGCGGCTTCTTCCAGTTTTCCGTTATCCCAACAGACGTCCCCCTGATTCTTCAAGGATTCGCTTTTACCGATTGCGTGCGAAGTAATCGAATCACCGTCCCCGATGGGAGTAACTCCTGTCCTTGGCGCCGCATTCCCGGCACCTGAATCGGATGTTTTGCCGAGCTTATCGAGCACTATGCCCTTGAAGGTGTGTGCCTCTGAAAAATCCGGGTTAATTTCAATTGCTTTATTAAAATTCTGTAATGCCTCGAGCAACCTTCCTTCTTCATGTTGCAAGGATGCCAGGTTGTAATATGAATAAACCATCTTGGGATCTATCAGGATGGCCCGATTCAGGCAATCCTCCGCTTCTCTGAATAATTTCTGCTCCCTCAATGCATTGCTGAGGTTGTTATAGGCACGCACAAAATCCGGATTAATGGCAATCGCTTGCCGGTAGCACGCTATTGCATCCTCAAGCTTGCCTTCGCCAAAGTAACCGTCTCCGCGTTTTTTGCAGGCTTCGCTCTCGGCAAGCTGACTGGAATCAGCCTTGCTTGAAGAGACGGTTTTACCCGGTATTTCGCTAAAGGCGGAAAGCTTTCTTTTATTCAGGCTGAACATAATATTTTGACAAGGAAATAGGGTGGATTCGGCGGAAATTTCAGGACTACACCAACAACTTTTTTATCACAAAGTCCACCAGTTCCGGATCATATCCAGCGGCAATCAGGCGGTTTTTAAAGGCAGCGCCCAATTTTGCCTTCTTGTAGATATTCAGCTTGTTTTCCAATTTGAATTTGCTCATACGCAAGTGCATTGCATCTATGGCCTTGAATTGCTTTTTTAACTCTCCTTTATTAATTTTCTTGTTTTCCGAAAGGAGCGGGATTTCCTTGATGAAAAAATCAGCCAGCGATTCTCCAAAAGCATTTGCGGCATTCGTGTCGAAAAATTTTAGGACCATTCTATTTCCTGTATAAATTGAATCCGGTGCGACGCTGACCCGGCACTGTGACCTTGCCTATTAATTTCGTATTGCATATCGCGCTCATGATGCAGCAACCTGCAATTGTGCCTCAAACCGGCCTACTCTGCCTGTGTCAGGCTGTTCTGGCCCAGCGCAGCAGTGCATGGCATTACATCCCGTACGAGCGTTCAACCAATGCCCTGTTGCAGCACTCGACAGCAGGTTCAGTCGAGCGCGAATGAACCCGTCTGCAATTTCCCCCCGCGCCGATACACGCTGACCACGATGCCCTTGCTCGTCGTGCCTGAGCTGATGAGCTTGAGCGATGCGGGCACCGCACCCGCGCCGAAGAGCCGCTTTCCCTGGCCTAACACCACGGGAAAGGTGAGCAGCCGGTATTCGTCTATCAAGTCGTGCTCGATCAGCGTCTGGGCCAGGCCGCAGCTTCCGTGCACCTGCACCTCGCGCGGAAAGCGCTTCTTGAGTTCCGCGACCCCTTTCACTACATCCGGGACATGCGAGGCCGGGTTCCAGCCAAACGATGATTTCGTGCGCGAAGCCACGAATTTCGGCAGCGCATTCAGCTTGCTGGCGATTGGGTCGTTGGGATCGGTGACCCTGGGCCAATAGGCCGAAAAAATATCGTAGGTCGTCCGCCCGAGCAGAAAGGCGTCCGCCTTCGAAAATATTTCGACCATGATCTTGCCCATGCCCTCATCGGCAAGGGGAAACATCCAGCCGCCGTATGGAAAATTCCCGCTGGTATCCTCTGTCGGCATGCCGGGCGCTTGCATCACGCCGTCCAGGGTAACAAAGGTTGTGATAGTCAGCTCAGCCATGATGATGCCTCCTTTCTACTATTACCCCCTCGATAGTTATCCCCTGTCGTAAGCCTGGCGCAACTTCGCGATGTCTATTTTCACCATCTGCATAAGCGCCGCCATCGCCTTGAGCGATTTCGCCGGGTTGGGGCCGCTCACCAGCTCGTCCAGGTTGGCGGGCACGATCTGCCAGGACAGGCCATATTTATCCTTGAGCCAGCCGCACTGCACTTCCATACCGCCCGTAGTGAGCTTGTCCCACAGGTCGTCCAGCTCCGCCTGCGTATCGCAATTCACCGCGAATGAAACCGCCTCGGTGAACTTGAAATGCGGCCCGCCGTTGAGCGCCACGAATTCCTGCCCGTTGAGCTGGAATGCAACGGTCATCACCGAGCCCTCGGGTCTGCCCGAGGCGCTGGCGCCCGCTGCATCGTAGCGGGCAACCTTGGTTATTTTCGAATTTTTGAATACGGACACATAGAAATTAACGGCCTCTTCCGCGTTGCTGTCGAACCACAAAAACGGCGTGATTTTTTGCATGATGCCCTCCTTGTCTTTATTCGCCTTCCCAGTAATCCACGTTTTGCTCCGTGCGCCCCACAAAACGGAAACCGCGCGGCTTGCCGTCCGCCCCCGGCGGCAATTCCGCCAGCACGCCGAATTTTCCGGTGTCGGGGTACTCTGCAATATCTGGCGAAATCTTGGTGCTTACCGCCAGATATTTCAGTTCTACTGTGCCTGTGTTGATGACCTGGTGTGCGGTTTCCTTCCCGCCCGGCGAACAGGCGACAATATCGCCGGGGCGGATGGGGTAAACGGCCTCGCCTATGCGGACTTCTCCGGTTCCCTCGATGACATAAACCATCTCCTCGTTGGCCTGGTGGCTGTGGAACGGAAACGCGCGCTTGCCCGGCGGAATGGCGGTGATGTTGTAGCCCAGCTTCTGCGCGCCCACCAGCGGTGCGATCATGCCCATGCGCGCATCGTAGCGTTGCGCCGCTTCGCCTTTCGGCGCGAAAGCAGGCGGGCGCGGCAGCAGTTCCACATCGGCGATGTTGATGACGGGTTTGTGCATAGAGGCTCCTATAGTTAATGCATGGGTTGCCGGATAATGGTTTTCCATTTCGAGGGCGCGGCCCGGCGGATGTCGCTCAGGTAGATTTCGTGGTGCTTGCCGTTGAGCTTATGCCCGCCCGCTTCGATGTAGCCGTGCACCTTCATGATGTTTGGGCCTTCCTCCGAAAAGGGGCCGATGTGCATGATCTGGGCGCACTTGCCCTCGTTGAAAGTCTCGAAGCGCAATTTGCCTATCGTGGCGGGGTTCTTCTTCCTTTTCACCTCGGCAATGGCGGCATCCACCATCTCCCGGGTAATGAAGGGCGGTTGCACGATCATCGCCGTCCATTCCCAGTCTGACTTGTCGCTGCTGGCGAATTTCGACATATCGTCCGCCCACCACAGCCCTTCCAGCGGCATCACGGCGTAATCCATGGCCTGGGGGCCTTTTTTCAGCGTGAACTTCAGGGTATAGGATACGGAGAACAAAGCCTCAATGGCCTCGGCGAAGGCGGGAGCTGTATTCGGGTCGCCCTTGCCGTCCACCATCAGGTAATTCATGGGCGGCACCTCCACCTCGGCGACCTCTTTGGTTGAGGGCTGGTACAGGTGCTTGAGTTCCTTTTTCAGGTCGAGCTTTTCCATGAGCGTACCTTGCAGAACGAACCGGTACGCGCAATATACACCCGGTGGCAATAGGGTGGTATCAGGAGAATGCCCCATCTATATTTGAACAATCCCGGCTGGATTGCGATAATGCCCGTCTTGAGTCCATGCGCCATTCCGCAAGCCGTTACCGATATGCCCACACCGACCGAAATCATCCTGCACCAGAAATCGAAGATGCTCGAACTCGCCTTCGACGACGACGTGCGCTTTCAACTGCCTTTCGAGTTTCTGCGCGTCATGTCGCCCTCCGCCGAAGTGCGCGGCCACGGGCCGGGACAGGAAGTGCTGCAATCTGGCAAGCGCGATGTAATATTGAAGGAAATCGAGCCGGTGGGCAGCTATGCAATCAAGCTGGTGTTTGACGATGGCCACGATTCGGGGTTATATACCTGGGAATATCTGCATGAGCTGGGCCAGAATCAGGATGCGCTGTGGCAGGATTACCTGAAACAGCTTGAGGGCGCGGGCCTGAGCCGCGAGCCGGGAACCGCGCCTTACGTTCTGCCTCCTCCGGCGCCCAAGTGTTAGCACACCAATCCCCTCCCCCTTGAGGGGGAGGGTTAGGGAGGGGGTGAAATCTTCGCGCACCCCCTCCCCCAATCCTCACCCCTTGTGGGAGAGGGAGCAAATTCAGTAGGTCGGGCTCCGCCCACCATGTCGGGCAGAGCCCGACCTACCTTTAGGAGCAAAAATGGCAGAAACACACTTCGGTTTCGAGAAAGTCGACGAAAAAGACAAGGCCAAGCGCGTGGCGGGCGTGTTCACCTCCGTCGCCAGCAAGTATGACGTGATGAACGACCTCATGTCCGCCGGGCTGCACCGCATCTGGAAGCGCTTCGCCGTCGGCGTCAGCGGCGTGCGACCCGGCCAGCGCGTGCTGGACGTGGCGGGCGGCTCGGCGGATTTATCCCGCCTGTTTCTTAAAGAGGTAGGGGAAACCGGCCAGGTCGTGCTCACCGACATCAACAACGCCATGCTGAGCGTGGGCCGCGACCGCCTGCTGGACGAAGGTATCGCCACCCCCGTTACCCAATGCGACGCCGAGCACCTGCCGTTCCCGGACAACTACTTCGACTGCGTCAGCATCGCCTTCGGCCTGCGCAACGTCACCCACAAGGATGCCGCACTTAAAGAGATGCGCCGCGTGCTCAAGCCTGGCGGGCGCGTGATCGTGCTGGAATTCTCCAAGGTCGCCAAGCCGCTGGAAAAAGCCTACGACCTCTATTCATTCAAGCTGCTGCCCAGGATGGGGCAGCTCATCGCCAATGACGCCGACAGCTACAAGTATCTGGCCGAATCCATCCGCATGCATCCGGGGCAGGAAGAGTTGAAGAAGATGATGGAGGATGCCGGGTTGGAGCGCGTCGAGTATTTCAACCTGACGGGTGGGGTGGTGGCGGTGCATCGGGGGTATAAGCTGTAATCGACGATGTAAAAGTGAGGCTTGGTAAGCATGGCGCGACGGCCACCGATAGGAAAGTGCGTTCACTGCCTTCTGGAGAATCAGCAAAGAACTTGGGATCACGTCTTCCCTGAGAGCTGGTATCCCGAAACCACACCGTTGAACCTCGACAAATGGAAAATTCCTGCCTGCGACCCGTGTAACAAGGAATATGGTCGGCTAGAGCAAGATCTGATGCTTCGAATAGGACTCTGTGTTGACCCGAACACGTTTGAGACAGCTGGTATTGTACCCAAGGTTCTCCGTAGCATGAATCCGCAATTCGCCAAAGACGAAATTGACCGCCTGGCGCGTGAAAGTCAGCGTAAGAAAATGCTGGGGCAACTTATAGAGGGAGCCGACATTCCTACCGCGTCGATATATCCTAGATTTGGGGAAAAATGGGGACGTCCGCAGGAACAGCAAGTAGCAGTGCCGATCCCGAAAAAGAGCGTGGATCGCTTATTTGAAAAAATTGTCCGGGGTCTTGTGTATATTGAGGACGGCCGATATATCGAGCCACCTTACGCGGTGTCATTGCATCCAACGTATCAGACTGACATGCCGGAAGTTGCAGGTATTTTGGATAAATTTGGTACGACTCATGCTCGCGGCCCTGGCATCGTTGTTCGTCGGGCTGTTGTTCCGGAAGATGGCCTTACGGCAATTTACGAGATAACGATCTGGGGTATGTTTCACACTTACGCTTCGGTATTGAAAGGCGAACCCACATAGGTTGCATATTGTGATGGCTTCTTCCAACTCATACCATGCAGCCTACATAAAAGGCGATGCACTCTGTAAAAAGGGTCGTTTCAAGGAAGCGTCTCAATTCTTTCGCATAGCTATAGAAGAGTGCCCCGAGGACTATCAGGCAATGTGGGCGCTGGGAAACTGTTATACGGAGTTGAAGAAGCCACGAAAAGCAGAAGATGCGTTTCGTTCGGCGCTAACTGAATGCGACAATGCCGACCGCATGGCGTTGATCTACAATCTTGCAAACTCGCTTTTTGACCAAAAGAAGTTTGCCGAAGCAATTGCACTATATTCCGAGATACCGTCAGGACATAAGCTGTCGCGTGTTGCAAAGCGAAATGCTTTCCTCGCCAAAGAGCGCGCCGGTGTGTAAATGAATTTTTTAAAGGAGTCCCTGTGTTGAGTAGCTTACCCAAATGCCCCAAATGTAATTCCGAATACACCTACGAAGACGGCAACATGTTCGTGTGCCCGGAATGTGCGCATGAGTGGAGCAAGGATGCTCCCGCCGCTGCCAGCGAGGAAGCGCGCGTGATCAAGGATTCGGTCGGCAATGTGCTGGCGGACGGCGACACGATTACGGTGATCAAGGACCTGAAGGTGAAGGGTTCGTCGGCGGTGGTGAAGGTGGGCACCAAGGTGAAGAACATCCGCCTGGTGGATGGTGACCACGACATAGACTGCAAGATAGACGGCATCGGGCCGATGTCGCTGAAGTCGGAGTTTGTGAAGAAGGTTTGATTTTTGTAGGTCGGGTTAGGCCGCAGGCCGTAACCCGACATTTGCATGTTCAACGAAACGTCGGGTTACGCTGCGCTAACCCGACCTACATTTTCGCTCCGCCCTCGAAAGAAATGTAGGGTGGATAAAGCGCGGAGCGCGTATCCACCAATTTCGATGGTGGATACGGCACGTTGTGCCTTTATCCACCCTACATTAATCTCCGCGCGAATGATGAAACTGATTCACTGCGACGACTCCCTGCTGGTGGCAGATAAACCCCCCGGCCTCCTGGCCGTGCCCGGGCGCGGGGCGGACAAGCAGGATTGTCTTTCCGCCCGCGTGCAGGCGGAATTTCCCGATGCGCTGGTAGTGCACCGCCTGGACATGGCGACTTCCGGGCTGATGGTGTTCGGGCGCGGGACGGAAATGCAGCGCAGGCTTTCGCGGTTGTTTCATGACCGCAAGGTATCCAAGCGTTATGAGGCGCTGGTGGCGGGGAGGCTAGCGCCCACTAGCGGCGAGATCGGCCTGCCGCTGGGTGCCGACTGGCCGAACCGGCCCCTTCAGAAAGTGGATCACGAAACGGGTAAGCACTCGCTCACACGTTACCGAGTGCTCACTTACGATGCGGATGCCGATATTACGCGGGTGGAGTTGGAGCCGGTGACAGGGCGCACGCATCAGTTGCGCGTGCATTTGGCGGCCATAGGCCACCCGATTATTGGGGATGCGCTGTATGCAGGGCGGAGGGCTGATCGTCTTTTCCTTCATGCAAGCTCGTTGAGTTTCGTGCACCCGCGTACCGGGGTGATTCTGGATTTCATTTCTGAAGCTCTTTTTTAAGGCTAACCGTCATTCCAGCGAAAGCGGGAAAACGAGCGCAGCGAAGTTTCGAGGAACGGCCATCCAGCAGTTAAATTACCCCGCGTAGCGGACAAGAGCATTTTGTCGGCTCGCCGGATTTTCTAATCACTGGATTCCCGCTTTCGCAGGAATGACGACGGTGGATTTATGCTGTTACGCGTTTAATTTACTTGACATAAATGGCGTTTACCATTGTAATGCCGGGTTCTACAGAAATAGAACTAATAGGTAAGTAATCATGAAACGCACATATCAGCCATCGGTAACAAAACGCAAGCGCACTCACGGTTTCCTGGTCCGCATGAAGACCAAGGGGGGCAGGTCGGTGATCCGGGCGCGCAGGGCCAAGGGCCGCACGCGCATTGGCGTTTGAGGCTCAAGTAACTGAAATAGCTCAAGCTGGAAGGGGGCAGGGTCTGCCCCGGTATCGCCGGATAGGGCGCCGCGAGGGGTTTGATCTCTCGCCCGGCGCCAAGCCCGGTACCAATGTTTCCAGCAATGAGTGGTTTGTCGTCCATGCCAGAAAGAACCCGGTTGGGGTCTCCAGGCTGGGCGTGACCGTGAGCAAGCGGGTCGCGCCTCGGGCGGTGGCCAGAAATTTTGCAAAGCGCCTGGTCAGGGAGTGCTTCAGGCGCGCGTTTCCGGCCCAGGGTTTTGGGAATGACATGGCGGTGAATGTCATTGTCCGGGTGCGCAGGCAATTGGACAGGAAAACGGCGAAGAACGGTTCCGAGACATTGGCCCGGCTGTTACATGGCGTTCAGGCGAAATGCGGAAAATATTGATCCTGTTTATTCGCGGTTATCAATACTTCATCAGCCCGCTGTCTCCGCCTT
>JBGPSQ010000001.1:0-50552 GCA_041490205.1 Gallionellaceae bacterium | reverse complement strand
GCATCTGCTCCGGCGTAAGGTCATCCACATAGGCCAGCCCCTTGTTGATGAGCTCCACCGCGAAATCGTAGAGCGCGTCGAAATAGTCCGACGCCCAGCGCACCTGCCCGTTCCACTCGAAGCCAAGCCAGCGCACGTCGTCCTGGATGGACTGGGCATATTCCGCATTTTCCTTTTCCGGATTGGTGTCGTCGAACCGCAGGTTGCACTTGCCCCGATAGTCCTGCGCCAACCCGAAATTGAGGCAGATGGACTTGGCATGGCCGACATGCAGGTAGCCGTTGGGCTCCGGCGGAAAGCGCGTGACGATGCTGCCATGCTTGCCGCTGGCAAGGTCGGCATCGATGATGGTGCGTATGAAATTGGAAACGGGCGGCCGGGATACCGGCTCTGATGCATCACGGCTCATAATCTGAAATGTTGGGCTCTGGCGAGTGAAATGACGCTGATTTTACCCGAAATCACGCGAGCTTATGCGGGCGCGGCATATTTCATGCGTGATAACGCGTGAAACCGGGAGGCTTATTTGATAGAATCCCGAGCGTTTTGACGGCTTGATGCCGGTTCTGCTGCCTTGTTCTGCCGCTTTGGGAAAACCATTATGAATCCGTTTTATCGCTTTCGCCCGCTCGCCCTGCTTTGCACAGGCGCTCTGTTGCTGTGCTTCGGCCTTGCCGCCCATGCCGACGAGGTGCAGGACGCCCAAAAACTTTACAAACAAAAGCAATACGATCAGGCGTTGGAAAAGGTGGAGAGCATCCTTGCCAGCAAGCCCAAGGATATACAGGCGCGCTTCCTCAAAGGGGTCATCCTGATCGAAAAAGGCAAAACTGATGACGCCATCGCGGTTTACCAGGCGCTTACCGAGGACGCGCCCGACCGGCCAGAACCCTATAACAACCTGGGCCTGCTGTATGCCCTGCAGGGACAATACGAAAAGGCGAAGACCTCGGTGGAAATGGCCATCCACATCCAGCCCACCTATGCCCTGGCGCATGAAAATCTCGGCGAGATCTATGCCAAGATGGCGAGCAAGGAATATGAACGGGCGTTGCAACTGGATCCCAACAATTCCAGCCTTCAGTCCAAGCTGGCAACCGTACGGCAACTGTTTCCGAAAAGCACTGCGCGCGCGCAGACTGTGACGATACCTGCTGCCGCCTCCGCGCCAGCAGGCGCGACTCCGGCCAAGCCATGAGCCAGGCAGCCGACATCAAGACTTTACCTAACTTGAGGACACCGTACATGAAATCGCTATCCGCAAAATTATTTGCCCTGCTGCTAACCGCTTTATGTATTGCTGCACTGCCCATCGCTCAGGCGCAGGCAGATTCCCCTCATCCCGCAAACAAAGGAAAACCGAACATGGTCATACTGCACACCAATAAAGGTGACATTACAATCGAACTGGACGCCGAAAAAGCCCCGGAAACCGTCAAGAACTTTCTTGAATACGTGAACAGCGGCTTTTATAACGGCACCATATTCCACCGTGTGATCAGCAACTTCATGATCCAGGGCGGCGGCTTCGAGCCCAGCATGAAACAAAAGCCCACCCGCGCTCCGGTCAAGAACGAAGCGGCGAATGGTCTCTCCAATGACAACTACACCATTGCCATGGCGCGCACCAGCGACCCCCAATCGGCCACCGCGCAATTCTTCATCAACGTGAAGGACAACGGTTTCCTCAATTACACCGCTCCCACCTCTCAAGGCTATGGCTATTGCGTGTTCGGCAAAGTGGTGAAAGGCACTGAGGTCGTGGATGCAATCCGCAAGGTTGAGACCGGCTTCCGCGGCTCGTTCCAGGATGTGCCGGTGGAAGATGTCGTCATCACCAAGGCAGAAGTTGTGAAATAACTCCCTCCATCACTTCGCGTTCCCCCTCTCCGGCTTGCGCGAGAGGGGTAAAACAGGTGCTGAATGCCCACAACAATGCGACACACCCTTTTTATCTCCGACCTGCATCTTAGCGCCGAACAACCCAAAAGCGCCCAATTGTTCCTGCGCTTCGCGCAGCACACCGCCCCGCAGGCGGAAGCCCTTTATATCCTTGGCGACCTGTTCGAGGCTTGGGCGGGCGACGATGACCGCGACGACCCATTCCACAGGCGCATCATCAAGGCGCTGCAAACACTTTCCTCCGGCGGCACGCGCATCTGCCTGATGCACGGCAACCGCGACCTGCTGATGGGCCAGGAACTGGAGCGCGCTTGCGGCGCCACGCTATTGCCTGACCCCACCCTGATAGACCTGTATGGCGAGCCGACCCTGCTTTCGCATGGCGACCAGTTGTGCACCGACGATCACGCCTATCAGACCTACCGCAAGCAAGTGCATGATCCTGTCTGGCAACGGCAATTTCTCGCCCAGCCGCTGGCGGCACGCAAGGCTTTCATCACCCAGCTTCGCGCTCGCAGCCGTGATGAAAAGCAAGTAAAAAGCTATGAAATCATGGACGTAAATAACGAGGCCGTCCTGGGTTTGCTGCGCGAGCACCACTATCCCAACCTCATCCACGGCCATACCCACCGCCCCGGGCACCATGTTTTGCACTTGGACGGATACACCTGCGAACGCTGGGTGCTGGGGGATTGGGATACCCGGGCAAACGCGCTGTATTGCGATGCCGCCGGTACCGTTAAATGGGAAATCTTACCGGGCTAAACGTCCGGTTCAAACCTCAAAAAGCCCCACCCCCCATACGGGAAATCGCTCACATTGTATTGATATATAACGATATATAATCAAGCGCCTCCTTGTGGTGCATTTTATGTACTTTGAATGCATTAAATCATTGACAACCGTTTCTGATAGTGGAATAGTGTGCGGCAATTTGTCGCACCGGTGTTAACAGACTGAAATACTGGCACGGGAACGGCCCGCCATAAAAAATGGGCGGGCGGTAAGAAAATGGGCGGGAAATTTCCAGTTAAAAGATGTATTTATAATGCATCTACATATATGGGCGAACAACAGGAGGAGAGCATGGGATTGACCAAAGGATTGTTAAAAGCGGCAGTTTTCTTATTCGCGTTAATGCCTGCCGTCAGTTGGGCGGATCATCGCGAATTCAACATGACCATAGACGAGGTGACCATCACAGTCGCCCCCGGTTTCACCACCAATGTGTTTGCGTTCAACGGGCAGGTGCCCGGTCCGCTGATCCACATCAAGGAAGGGGACGACGTCACTGTGCATGTGACGAACAACACTTCGCTCTCCCACACCATCCACTGGCACGGGGTCAACCAGACCGGAACCTGGCAGAGCGATGGCGTGCCCGGCGTCACCCAGAAGGCGATCGAACCCGGTGACACCTACACCTACCATTGGGTAGCCGACCGCCCGGGCAGCCTGTGGTATCACTGCCACGTCAACGTCTGGGAGCATGTGGCTACGCGAGGCATGTGGGGTCCGCTCATCATCGATCCCAAGAAACCGACTGCAAATGAAAAGAAAATCACCAAGGATGTCATCATGATGATGAGCACCTGGGAATCGGCCTATTCCTCGGTTTACGGCAAGGGCGGAGCGCCCTCCGACGTATCGGATTATTTCTCCGTAAACGCAAAATCCTTCCCGCTGTCCCAGCCGATCCGCGTCAAGAAAGGCGACGTGCTGAGATTCCGCATGTATGGCGCGGGCGACGAGTTGCATGAACTGCACCTGCACGGCCATGACCAGTTGCTCAGCTTCAAGGATGGTTATGCGCTTCCCAACCCTTATTTCGTTGACACCGTTCCGGTCGGGCCCGGCGAGCGTTACGACACCATCGTGCAGATGAACAATCCCGGCCTCTTCATCTTCCACGACCACGTAGACCGCCACCTGTACATGGGCGGCATGCTGGGCGGTCCGATCACGGTCATCGAATACGACGGCGTTCCCCAGGATTCCTGGTATGCATACAAGGACAAGAAATACGACCCGGACTTCTTCTACAGCGAATCAATGAAAAAAGGCTACGGAATGTTCGGCAACCCCAATTTCGCAGGCACGCCGGTAACGCGTTCGCATAAAGGGCAATAACCATGCGCTGGAATGCCTTCATCCTCCCCGCCGTTATTCTCTCGTCCGTGGCAGCACTCCCATCGGCGGCGCTGGCCTCGGACGGCAATGCCATGCTGGAAAAAGACTGCGCCTCCTGCCACAACCTGAAGGGGCCGTCGCCGCAAACCCTGAAGGATCTGTGGGCGAGAAAAGGGCCGGATCTTTTCTATGCGGGCAACAAGTATCGCGAGGACTGGATCGTATCCTGGCTGCAAAAGCCGCAGCGCATTCGGCCAGCCGGGCAATTTTACGGCGATCACATCAAGCGCGGCGACAAGCGCGATGAAGTGGATGCGTCCACGCTCAAGGATCATGTATCACTGTCAAAGGACGATGCCGCATCCGTTGCCAAGGCGCTGATGCAGTTCAAGCCGAAAAGCGACCTGATCGCCATGGAAAAAATCGAGCCGGGAACGGTTTCCGAATTCATGGGCGAGTTGGTATTCGACAAAGCCTTGGGCTGCATGGCCTGCCACCGTTACGAGCCGGATGAGGGAGGGCTCTCCGGCCCGGAACTCTACACGGTGTCGAAACGCTTGCAGCCGGAATATATCGCCAGCTTCATCCGCAACCCGCAGGCATGGGATCCAAAGACCTGGATGCCCAACAAGCATGTCTCGGACCAGAACATCATAAAGCTGGTGTATTTCTTCAATGTACTAGGAGAAAAACAAAATGACGCCAAATAAATTCCCGGCCAAGCTCCTGCTGGCGCTGGTGCCGCTGGCATTGGCAAGCCTGCCCGCCCTGGGCAAGGAAACCGCCGCCGACAATTACAAGACTTATTGCGTCCAGTGCCACGGCATGGACGGCAACGGCAAGGGCGTCAACATCCGCGACATGTCGGTGCAGCCGCGCGACCACACCGACGCCAAGTCCATGTCCGCGCGTTCCGACGACACGCTGTTCAAGGTCATCAAGGAAGGCGGCCCTTCGATAGAAAAATCCGTCCTGATGCCGCCGTGGGGAGACACCCTGAGCGACGATGAGATTAAGGACATGGTCCAGCATTTGCGCAAGTTGTGCAAATGCAAATTCGGTTCCTGAAGCAAAGGAAGTTTGTAGAAAGCAGCTAGTAACAAAAGCGAGTAGGAAGAAGTTGTATTGTTTTAATCAACCAGGAGAGGTGTGAAATGCGTGAATTCAAGAAATTGACATTTGCCTTTATGGCAGCTGCCGGGCTCGTTTCGGCCCAGCAAGTGTTTGCTAAAGAAGTGGTCGTCAACATGACCGCCAAGGAAGTTGACGTTGTCGTTGACGGCAAGGGAACGACAATGGCAGCCTGGACGTTTGACGGCACCATTCCCGGCAAGGTAGTGCGCGTGGATGAGGGCGATACCGTTGACTTTACCCTGACCAATCCGGCAGAGAACAAGAACTCCCACGCCATGGACTTCCATGCCGCCCAGGTGAACGTGCTGGACGAGTTCGCACCGGTCAAGCCGGGCGAAACCAAGCATTTCAAGTTCCAAGCCAAAGTTCCCGGCGTATTCATGTACCACTGCGGTGCAATGCCAATGCAGCAGCACATCGCGCGTGGCATGTATGGCGTGATCCTGGTCGAACCCAAGGACAAGAAGAACTATCCGAAGGCCGACCGCGAGTATGTCCTGGTGCAACAACAGTACTTCCCGGATGTCGAGAACTACAACGCCATGCTGGATAACGTCGGCGAGAAGGGCACCCTGATCAACGGCAAGCTGTTCCACTATGACCCCGTGCATGATCCGGAAGCAAAGCCCGCTCATAACATGTTGATGGCCAAGCCGGGCGAGCGCGTGCGTATCTATTTCGTGAACGCCAACATCAACTCCCCGGTTGCGCTGCATCCTATCGCCGGCATCTGGGACCGCGTATACATCAACGGCAACCCGAAGAACACGCTGTATGGTATCCAGACCTACAACGTCGCCGTGGCCGAGGGTGATACATTCGACATCATCGCCCCCACGCCCAAGAAGACCCACGGCGTAGCAGGTGTTGCAATCGTTGACCACCGCATGGGTGCTGCAATGCGCGGCGCCATCACGGTTCTGGCAGCCACCGATGAAGCCGATCCGAAAGCAGGTCACAGCGATCAGATCATCGTTCCTTAAGGATATTGCATAATTAGGGGAGGCTTGACCTCCCCTTTTTTTATCGCCGAAAAACAGGTAGCCTCCGGATATGTCTTGCGCAGAAAACAGGACTTAACCAAAGACTACTTACAGGCACCAAGCATGACTAAGCACAAAGTGGCCATCGTTGCGCTGGCTGCCGCTGCCGCCGCAGCACTGTATTTTTATACCAGCCATCCGGCACGGCCTCCCCTGCCCGCGCAAACGGCTGACGGCAAGACTGCTGACAACAGCCCGGCCGATTCCACCCCGGCAATCCACCGTAACTGGGTATGCCCCATGCACCCGGAAATTTCGCAAGATCACCCGGGAACCTGCCCGATTTGCGGCATGAAGCTGGTGGAGACCAATTCAGCGCCGCACGAACATGGCGTACAGGTTGACAATGCTACCGTCCAGCGGCTGGGCATCCGGCTCGCCAGCGTCAAACAGGGCATGATTGGTCACGACATCCAGGCATATGGCAACATCGTCGCCAGCGAAAATTCGCTTTACACCGTGCATACCCGCTATGACGGTTGGATAAAAAAGCTGCATGTCCATGCGGTGGGCGAAAAGGTCAAGGCCGACCAAGTGCTTTACGAAATATATTCCCCCGAACTGATTGCGCGCGAACGCTCTTATCTCAGCTCCAAGGACAGCAGAAAGCAGGTACTGCAAACCATCAACGCCCCTCCGGGCACCGAGAACGAATATGTAATGGATCTTTTGGAGGATGCAGCCAGGGACAAGGCGAGGCTTCATCAGGAGGAGGGTGTCAGCATCGAGACCATTCAGCTCATTGAGGAAAACAAACAGGTTGTGGATGTAGTCAAGATCTCATCCGCAGGCTCCGGCGTGATCACCCAGATCAACGTGCGAGAAGGCGCTTATGTCTCGGCCTCGATGCCGCTGCTCACCCTCGCCGATGTTTCCAGGGTATGGGTGGAGATTACCCTGTACCCGGAGCAGGCTGGCATGGTCAAACTCGGCGATCCCGTCACCGTGCAGACGCAAAACGGGGAGTCCATCAAGGCCAGGCTGGATTTCATCTCCCCGGTGGCCGAGAACAACAAGGTGCGCGCGCGCGTTTACCTCGACAATGCAAAATCCGGTTTAAGGCCGGGAACCTATGCCGATGTGTCCATAGGCGCACACCCCCACCAGGCGATGATCTTGCCGCGGTCCGCCATCCTTTACACCGCGCATGGCAACATGGTCATGCTGTCGCGCGGCAACGGACATTTTATCCCCGTTCCGGTTGAGACCGGCAGCGAAAGCGGCGACAGCGTCGAGATCGTTTCCGGGCTGAAAGAAGGCGCCGAGGTCGCGGTCAACGGCCAGTTCCTTCTGGATGCCGCCTCCTCGATGAATGCCGCCGCCGAACGGATGCACATGCACCAGCCATGATCCGCCGCATCATCGAATGGTCGTTCGGCAACCGGCTGGCGGTCATCGCCGCCTCCCTGCTGCTGGCGGCGCTGGGAATATATTCCTCCGCCAACATTCAGTTGGATGCCATCCCCGATCTTTCCGACCTGCAAGTCATCGTCAAGACGCCCTATCCCGGCCAGGCCCCGGACATAGTGGAAAACCAGGTCACCTACCCGCTCACCACGGCGCTGCTTTCCGTGCCTGGTTCCACTGCCGTGCGCGGTGTCTCGATGTATGGCGAATCGTATTTGTACGTGCTGTTCAAGGATGGCACAGACCCCTACTGGGCGCGCTCGCGCGTGCTCGAATACCTGAGCCAGGCCGCGCCGCGCCTGCCGCCGGGTGTCGCGCCCGCGCTGGGGCCGGATGCCTCCGGCGTGGGCTGGGTGTTCGAATACGCGCTGGTCGACCGCAACCATCGCTACGACCCGGACCAGTTGCGCGCGATCCAGGATTTCTACCTGAAATATGAATTGCAGAGCCTGCCCGGCGTGGCAGAGGTGGCCAGCGTGGGCGGCATGGTGCGCCAGTTCCAGATAGAAGTGGACCCGAACCGGCTGGCGGCCTATAAAATTCCGCTGGAGCAGGTCGCCGCCGCAGTGCGCAACAACAACCAATCCGGCGGCGGCTCGGTGGTGGAACTGGGCCGCACCGAATTCATGGTGCGCAGCAAGGGCTACCTCTCCTCCCTGGAAGACATCCGCGACATACCCATCGCAACCGGCCCGCAAGGCGTACCCGTGCGCCTGCAGGATGTGGCGCACATCGGTACCGGGCCCGAGCCCAGGCGCGGCGTGACCGACCTGGACGGACAAGGCGAAGCGCCCGGCGGGATCGTGGTAATGCGCTACGGGCACAATGCGCTCGATACGATACAGGGCGTGCGGGAACGCCTCGCGGAACTCAAATCCGGCCTGCCTGAGGGCGTCGAGCTCGTCGTGACCTATGACCGCTCCCACCTGATCAATGCAGCGGTCAGCACCCTGCGCGAGAAATTGCTCGAGGAATCTCTGGCCGTGGCGCTGGTCTGCCTGCTGTTCCTCGCCCATCTGCGTTCCTCGCTGGTGGCGGTGGTCACCCTGCCCTTGGGCATACTGGCTGCCTTCATCCTGATGAAATCGCAAGGCGTGGCGGCGAACATCATGTCGCTGGGCGGCATCGCCATCGCCATCGGCACCATGATAGACGCCGCCATCGTGATGATAGAGAACATGCACAAGCAGCTCGAAAAGCCGGGCTTCGGCGGCGACTATTGGCAGGCCGCGCGGCAAAGCGCGCTGGAAACCGGCCCCGCCCTGTTCTTCTCCCTGCTGGTGATCACCGTCTCTTTCATCCCGGTATTCATGCTGACCGGCCAGGAAGGAAAACTGTTCGCCCCGCTGGCCTATACCAAGACTTATGCCATGGCCGCCTCCGCGCTGCTGGCCATCACCTTGCTGCCCATCCTGATGGGATATTTCATTCGCGGAAAAATTTCTGCAGAAAACGACAATCCGCTCAACCGCTGGCTGCACGGGATATACCGGCCCCTGCTCACGCGCGCGTTGACCAAAAGAAAGCTGGTGGCCTGGCTGGCGCTGGGGCTACTGGCTTCGGCCATCGTCCCGGTAGCCCGGCTGGGCAGCGAATTCATGCCGCCGCTGTATGAAGGCGACTTCCTCTACATGCCCGCCACCCTGCAGGGCATCACCATAGACGAAGCCGCCAACCTGCTGCAAGTCACCGACCGCATCATCGCCCAGATGCCGGAAGTCGAGCGCGTATTCGGCAAGGCGGGGCGCGCCGACACCGCCACCGACCCCGCGCCAGTTTCCATGTTCGAGACCACCATCCTGCTCAAGCCGCAAAGCGAGTGGCCAAACGGCGAGACGCCCGAGGAGTTGATGGACAAGCTCGACCATGAAGTGCAGCTCCCGGGGTTGACCAATTCATGGGCCTACCCGATACGCACGCGCATCGACATGCTGGCAACCGGCATCCGCACCCCGCTCGGCATCAAGATCACCGGGCCGGATTTGGAGGGAATCTCGCAACTTTCCGAACAGATCGAGGCCGCCCTGAAAAAAGTGGAAGGCACGCGCGCCGTATTTGCCGAAAGGACATCCGGCGGGCATTATCTCGACATCACCGTCAACCGGCATCAGGCCGCACGCTATGGAGTTTCCGTGGCCGACGTGACCGGCCTGGTGCAAACCGCCATCGGCGGCGAAAACATCAGCACCATGGTGCTTGGGCGCGAACGCTTCCCCATCAACCTCCGCTACCCGCGCGGCATCCGCGATTCCATCAGCCGGCTTTCTGCAACCCTGGTGACCCTGCCCGGCGGCGAGCAAGTTCCCCTGGGAGCAATCGCAAAATTGAGCCTCAGCGACGGCCCCCTGGAAATCAAGAGCGAAAACGCGCGGCTGTCCGGTTATGTCTATATCAACATCGCCGGACGCGACCTGGGCGGCTACATTCAGGATGCGAAGGCCGCGCTGGATAAAACCGTCAAGCCCATGCCGGGCTACACCATCAAGTGGGCCGGGCAATATGAAAACATGGAGCATGCCAAGCAGCGGCTGACTGTCGCCATCCCCGCTACCCTCGCCCTCATCCTGCTGCTGCTCTACCTGCTGTTCCGCAACTGGGGCCGGGTGCTGCTCGTCATGCTGTGCGTGCCGTTCTCGCTCATCGGCGGCTTCTGGCTGGTTTACTTGCTGGGCTACAACCTCTCGGTGGCGGTGGCGATAGGCTTCATCGCGCTGGCCGGGGTGGCCGCCGAATTCGGCGTGGTCATGCTGATCTATCTCGACAACGCCATGCAATCCCTGCGCGATTCCGGGCGGGAGATCAGCCCAACGGCCCTGACCGAGGCCATCATCCAGGGCGCCGCCATGCGCCTGCGCCCCAAGATGATGACCGTCTCAGTGATCGTGGCGGGCCTGCTCCCGGTCATGTTCAGCAGCGCCATCGGCGCCGACGTGATGAAGCGCATCGCCGCCCCGCTCATCGGCGGCATGGTGACCGCGCCGCTGCTATCGTTGATCGTGATTCCCACCCTGTATTTGTGGTGGCATGAAAAATATTTGAACGTCTCTTCCCTCTCCCCCCGGGGGAGGGAATGAGGGAGGAGGTTCGCGTCAACACAGCACCTTATTTAAAAAGCTCAACAGTCAACACTTATCAAATTAACCCAAGGAGAGAAGCATGAAAACCACCGCCACCCTGTCGTTCATCCTCGCCCTGTTCGCCTCGGCCCACCTGCCCGCCCAGGCCGCAGACATGAACATGGACGGCATGAACATGGGCGCGCCTGCCAAAGGTGCAGAAACCGAAGCCGTCGGCGTTGTGGATGAAATCAATGCCGCCAAGGGCATCGTCACCATCTCGCACCAGCCGATCAAAAGCCTGGGCTGGCCTGCCATGACCATGGACTTCATCGTCAAGGACAAGAAAACCCTCGCCAAGCTGAGCAAGGGCAAGAAAATCACCTTCTCCTTCATCGAGAAACACGGCGACTATTTGATTACGAAGGTGAAGTGACGGGCGCGCTACAGCAAGACTTTGGCGGACGCTGGGGATTTTCTGGCGTCCGTTGACCGCGCAAAACTATCGAAATAAATTTCCCTCGAACGTCAGCACTTCAGACCCAAGCGGACTTAAAGAATCACCTTTATCATTACCGCTTCGTGCCCATTTGCGACATTACGCCTCATTAGTACGTTGCCTGAAACCGGACACTATTGGAGTGCAGCAGCCGACCCAAAACGGTCATTCAGCATTCAGCAAAACGGACATTCAAAGCGGTGGTGCCCCGGCCGGTGAGTGGGAATGTTTGCTCAACTACCACCTCAATCGGCTTGGAGGGAAGGTCATTGTGGCGGATAGTAAGCATCCCAGAGTTTATTTCTGAATTTATTGGTTGGGTCAACTCTCTTTTTAAGATCAAAGAATTTATCAAAACCAGGATATGCAGCTTTGAATTGTTGTTCTGTCGCATGAATCTGGTAGGGTAGATAATACCTGCCACCATTGGCTACAGCCACATCAATCAACTGCCTAGTCCAAATGCCAACATGCTCTCTATCAGCAATGCCCGTTCCTTGTTTGTAGTAAATAACAAATGCAAATACTTCTTGCTTAGCCCAAGCCAAGAGGGTTCCCGGATCCTGCTTGGAATGCCGAATCGAAATATTGATAACATTTACATGATTATCATTTAATACTTTTGCCATTTGGGGTACGAATTCGTTGAGTTGCTCAACGGGAACAAAATACTCTTGAAGTATATACGTTGAATCTCGCCTGGAAGACGGCTCAAGTTCAAGTGCTGTGTAGCTCGCTTCGTAGTTTCTCCAAGTTACGCGGTCATCATGAAATAAAATCGGGTCAACTACATATTGGCGAAATCCCTTCCCGCCCGGTGCTTCTGAAATAATGCCAATAAGGGTGCGATCAAGCCAATAGCTCTGTTCTTTGGGGATTAACCTTTGTTCGCGTGTAAGAGGGAGCCCGGTTTCCTCATAGGTTGTTGCGCGAACCGTGTCATATGAATTGGGATAGATGTCTGCATTATGAAAAATAGCCTTGGGGTTGTCTCTGACCTCCTTAACAAAATAATCTTTATATTGAGAAAAGGGCATGACCTTGCTGACTCGGTGAACTTTTACGTTGTCCACCAATTCAAGCGTGGTATCAGCAATTACCCCTATGCCGCCATACCCGCCAATCGCGCCATAAAAGATCTCTGGATTCTTTTCAGGTGAAGCATTTACATAGGATCCGTCGGCCAGCACGAGGCCAATCCTCTTGGCAGACAGAACCAAAGGGCCATAACCAATATATCTTCCGTGAGCATTTACACTTAATGAGCCGCCGACCGTAAAGTCGGAATAAGTCTGCATGATTTTCACAGACAGATTGTACGGATCGATAACTTCCTGCAGTTGGCGCCAAGTTATTCCACTCTCGACAGTAACTTCCTTTTTTTGGGGCGAAAACGAGACCACTTTGTTGAATTCTCGCATATCAATCTGCAGAGTGCCTTCGGTAGCTGTTTGACCGCCCATGCTGAACCGTCCTCCGCCAATTGATACCGGCCCCTTTGCTCCCTTGACCGCCTCGATGATTTCGGAAACATTATGCGGTACAACAATGCGGTCAACAGCGATAGGATTGAGTTTCGTGACGTCATTTACTATGGGTTTGTTGTTTGACTCAGGCAAACCCACGCAGCCCTCAAGAAATAATAGGGTGAAGATTGCGATTTGCTTAAATAGTGACACCTAGCCTCCCCTGGCGATCAAATTAGCTAATGACCGTTATGCGAAACACTTGCAAGTGTCTCTTATTGGTTGCGAAGCGGAAGTCCATTCTTCATTATTCACCGACGTAAAGCTGCCGCTCGCGAATGACGGCAACTGGGATATCGTAGCCAGTACATAATCTAACTTACATCAACCGGCATCACAACTATAGCGGACATTGTTTTGCATACAATTGGCATACTGCCGCGTGCCTGCACAGGCGGGGGCAGGCTTTGCCTTCACTGATGATAGTACAAAGCTGGATTGATATTGGGCTGCAAGACCTGCCCTCTAAACTCAGACCACCTTCACCTGCACCAACTCCTTGCCCTCCGGGTCGGTGAGGTGCACCGCGCAGGCAATGCAGGGATCGAAGCTGTGGATGGTGCGCAGCACTTCGATGGGTTGTTTCACGTCGTGCAACTGGTGGCCTTTCAGGGCCGCTTCATATGGCCCCTGATTTCCCTGGGCATCGCGCGGGCCGGCATTCCAGGTGCTGGGTACGACGGCCTGGTAGTTGGATATTTTCTGGTCGTCGATGACGATCCAGTGCGCAAGCGCGCCGCGCGGCGCCTCGGTGACACCAACGCCCTGCGCATGGCTGGGCCAGGTCGAGGGTTCCCACTTTGTTTCGTTGAAAGTCCTGACGTCGCCTGCCTTGATGTTGGCGACCAAATGGTCGTACCAGCCCTGCATGGCGTCGGCAATGATCTTGGTTTCCAGCGTGCGCGCGGCGGTGCGGCCCAGGGTGGAATACAACGCCTGCACCGGGGCATCGAGTTTTTTCAGCGCCATGCCGACCAGCTCTTTGGTCTGCTCGTGCCCGGATGCATACAGCATCAGCACGCGCGCCAGCGGCCCCACCTCGACCGCCCTGCCCTTCCAGCGCGGCGATTTCAGCCAGGAATAATCCTTGTCCACATCGAGCTGCTGGTAGGGCGGCTTCGGCCCGGTGTAGTCGAGCGTGGTCTCGCCCTTGTAGGGATGCAGGCCGCCCCCTTTGCCCACGGAATAGCCGTACCAGGAGTGGCTGACGAATTCCTGAATCTCGTCTTCTGCATTCAGGTCCAGGGGATGTATCCGGCTCAGGTCGCGATCCAGGATCACGCCGGAGGGAATCAGGAACGACGCCGGATCGGACATGCCCTTGGCCGGGAAGTCGCCGTAGGTGAGGAAGTTGCCGACGCCCTCGCCCTGCTTGAACCAGTCCTTGTAGAACCCGGCGATGGCCAGCGTATCCGGCACATAGACCTGATCGACGAATTCGCGCATCTGCTTGATCGCGTTCTGCACGGTTTGCAACCCGACCTCGTTGAGCGCCGTGCCGGAATTGCCGCCGTGGAAATGCGGCCCGTTGCCCTGGCCGGAGTGGTTGGGGTCTATGCTGATGGCACAGGGCACACCGCCGACCAGGAACATCGGGTGCGGATTTTTTCCGCCGAACACGGCATGCAGCTTCACCACGTCGCGCTGCCAGGCCAGCGCATCCAGGTAGTGCGCCACCGCCATGAGGTTGGCTTCCGGCGGCAGTTTGTAGGCCGGGTGTCCCCAGTAGCCATTGGCGAAGATGCCTAACTGTCCAGCCTCGACAAAGCCTTTCAGCTTTTTCTGCACGTCGCTGAAATAGCCCGGCGACGATTTTGCGTAGCCGGAAAGGCTCTGCGCCAGCGCGGAAGTGGCCTTGGGGTCGGCCTTCAGGGCCGAGACCACATCCACCCAGTCCAGTGCATGCAGGTGGTAGAAGTGCATCACGTGGTCATGGATGTACTGCGCGCCTATCATCAGGTTGCGGATCAATTGCGCATTGCTCGGCACTTCGATCCTCAGCGCGCTCTCGACCGCGCGCACCGAGGCGATACCGTGCACCAGGGTGCACACGCCGCAGATGCGCTGCGCGAATGCCCACGCTTCGCGCGGATCGCGCCCGCGCAGGATGAGCTCGATGCCGCGCACCATGGTGCCTGCGGATGAGGCTCGGGTGATGCGGCCATCTGCATCGGTCTCCGCTTCAATGCGCAAGTGCCCCTCGATGCGCGTGACCGGATCGATGATGACGCGGCGGGTGGTCGGTTCGTTCATGGGGCTTTATCCTCGACAAGATAGGTGGCCAGCAATTCGGTCAGGCCGATTACTTCGACCTGCATGTGGTTATGTTCAAGACCTTCTTCCAGCACGATGCGGCAATTGGCGCAGGCGGTGATCAACGTTCGCACGCCAGTGGCTTCGATTTGCCGCTTCTTGACCTTGAAAGCCTGCAAGCGCAACGGTTCTGCGCGCGTATTGGCCGAAACGCCGCCACCGCCGCCGCAGCACCAGTTCATCACGCCCGCATCGGGCATCTCGCGGAAATCGGCGGCGACCTTTCCCAGCAGGCGGCGCGGCTGCTCCACCACGCCGCCGCGCCTGGCGATCTGGCAGGGGTCGTGATAAGTCAGCGGGCGAGAATCCTTGCCCTGGGTCTTGAGTTTGCCTGCGGCGTGCAGCTCGTCCAGCACTTCGAGTATATGCTTCACCTCGAAGGTGTATGGCCTGCCTATCAAGTTCGGCCCTTCCCAGCGCAACGCGGTAAAGGCATGGCCGCATTCCGGGCTGATGACGCATTTGACCTTCAGGCGTTCGGCGGCTACCACGATGCGATTAACAATCTCACACGCCAAGTCTGAAGCGCCAATCTGGATGCCGCTGTTGGTCGCTTCGAACGCATCCTGCGCCAGCGTCCAGCTCACCCCGGCTTGCTTGAAGATGCGGCTGAGCGCGGACAGGTATTCGGGAAAATTGATGATCTCCATCGAGGACATCAGCACGAGATAATCTGCCCCCGCGCGCTCCACCGGCACCTCGATGCCGGTTTCGGCCTGCACATGTTTGATCTGCGCCAGCACCGCAGGCCACTTGATGCCCATCGGGCTACCAATGGTGATGGCGCGTGTCGTGGCGGCAATCAAGTCTTCCTGCGCATGCCCCGAAGCCGCCATGCCTTCGCGCATCTTGCGGATCATATAGGTGATGTCGTTGCCCACCGGGCAGACCAGGGAACAGCGTCCGCACAGCGTGCAGCTATCATAGACCAGCGGCTCCCACTCGGCCAGTTCCGCATCCGTCACCGGCCTGGACAGGCCGAGCATTTTTCCCAGCTTGCCGAGCAGCGTGTATTCCTGCTTCCACACGCGCCGCAAGGGTTCCAGTTTGTGGATGGGCGTGTACTTGGCCTCGCCGGTTTCGGTGTAAAACAAGCACGCTTCGGCGCATAACCCGCAATGCACGCAACTGGAGAAGTAGCTGGCGATGGGCGCATCAATCGCCTCCTTGAAGGCGTTGATACCCTTGGCGAGGGTCGCGCTCATGACGAGGTATACTTTTTCATGACGCCACTCCTTTACGAGAAAAAGTATCTCCGTTGTACCAGCGCGATATGAACAGTGAGAAGGTGTGGAACAGTTTGGTGAACGGGAGCAGCACCAGCAGCAATTCGACGGAGAACAGGTGCAGCGCCAGCATCAGTGTGTATTCCAGCAGCAGGTGATGATAGGCCAGGTAACCAGTCAGTAGGGGCAGCAGAGTCGCCGCCCAGGCGACGTAATCGCCGGTGCCGGACAGCATGCGTTTCACCGGGTTATTGAGCCTGTGTGCCAGCAGCACGCACAGGGCAACCATCGCTGCCACCACTGCTGCATCGGTCAGTGCCGTAGGCAAGCCGGGCCAGGATAAGCCCGTGATACTGCGGAAGAACGCGATGTGCGGCGCAAACATGAAAATGGCCAACAGCAGGCCGAGATGGAACACGTATCCGCTGATGTAAGTCACCGGGTCGCGTTTCAACATGCCTTGCGCAGGGAGCGAGCGCGTAAACATGGTGCGCCAGCCGCTGCCGGGTGTGTGGATACGGGGCCTTGCCAGGTCGGCCTTGCGGCCAAGCCCGAGGATCTCGAACAGACGCAGCGCTACGCCCGCGACGAACAGCACGAGCGTCCAGTTCAGCGCACTGCCGCGCGCGAAAGTGAGTAGATCGAGATGGTTCATTTTTCCTCCCGCTTCAGTTCCTGCACGGTCACTGTTTCGTGTGCGGCTTTTGCCTTGGCTTTGGTGGAGCGGTTGTGCCAGGTGATCGCCACCCCAGCCGCTGCACCGGCCGCTGCCGCCGCCGCCAGCATGGTGGGTGTCACCGACACCGGCATGGACAGCGCTTTGTAGAACGGCCCGGCATCCCAGAAATTCGGCTCGGAACAGCCGATGCAACCGTGGCCGGACTGGATGGGGAAACTGGTGCCGTCGTTCCACTTGGCCGTGGCGCATGCGTTGTAGGTGACCGGCCCCTTGCAGCCGAGCTTGAACAGGCACCAGCCCTGCCGTGCCGCCTCGTCATCGAAAGTCTCCGCGAATTTGCCCTGGTCGTAGAATGGGCGGCGATAGCAGCGATCATGGATGGTCTCGCCGTAAAATGATTTTGGACGACCGAGAGCATCCAGTTCAGGGATGCCACCGAAAGTCAGGAAATGCGCCAGCACGCCTGTCATTACCACCGGTATCGGCGGGCAGCCGGGCACGTTGATGATGGGTTTATCCTTGACGATTTCGCTCACCGGAACCGCGCCCGTGGGGTTCGGGTTCGCATGGGGGATGCCGCCGTGTGCTGCACAGGTTCCCACCGCGACGATGGCTGCCGCACCCTGGGCTGTCTCCACCAGCATGTCGTGGTTGCTGATGCCCGCAATGGCGGAATAGCCTGGATTGCCCATCGGGATCGAGCCGTCGACGATCAGCAGGTACTTGCCCTCGTTGTCTTTCATCGCCTGTGCGCGGGCCTGTTCGGCAGCCTCGCCAGACGCGGCCTGCAAGGTATGGTGGTAGTCGAGCGAGATCATGTCGAAGATCAGGCTTTCCAGCGTGGGCGAATGCGAGCGCGTGATGGATTCGGTGCAGCCGGTGCATTCCTGGAACGAGAGCCAGATGACCGATTGCCGTTTTGCCTTGGAGATCGCCTCCGCCATTGCGCTTGCCATCGCGGGCGGCAGGGCCAGCATGGCGGCCAGGGACGTGCAGAATTGGAGGAAGTCGCGGCGGCTGATGCCGTGTTGAGCCAAGCCTTCGCCTACAGTGCCGGGTATGGTTTCCGGCTGGTCTGCCTGCTTCATGTCGCCTCCTTGTTGCTGTTAACAACGGAATGCAAAAGCATTCTGCACAACAGAATCCGCCCGGTCAACACATTAATACTGCATGGTTATACTCGGGTGATTCGCGAAGCGTCCGATGATGCCCATGGCAACGGTTTTGACTTCCGGCAGAGCGGCGGCAACTTCCGGCGTCAGCGCCTCGCCCCAGTCCACCACGGCAGGCTGTACGCCGATCAGGGCGCGCCGGTCCGGCCAATGTCCGGTCAGGCGCGAGATCGACATCAGGTCGAGCAGCCCCACTTCATGCACGCTGCTCTTGCGGTTCGCGCCCAGGAAGCAGTCCATCTCAGCACCTTCGAAACTGCGCACCGTGCCCGGAACCGCACCCAGCTCGGCAGCATCGATCACCAGCAATGCCGAACATTCGCCGATAGGTACGGCAAGTGTAAAAGATAGCGTTCCGCCATCCAGAAATTCCATATCATCGCGGGGGCCGAATTGCGATTCCAATTCGCGCATGGCAACGATGCCCACGCCTTCGTCGGCCAGCAGCGTATTGCCGATGCCCAGCACCAGTATCTTCATGCCCATTCCAGCTCAAAAGGCACACAAGGATCAAGTGCGGCGACGGCGCGTGCGACACGCTGTTGCAGTGCATGACGATCCACGGCTTCCCGCTCCAGTAGATGATCCGCCAGCGCTCCCTGCGGGTGGAAATTCCATTCGGTGGGCGCGGCGATCAGGTAGTCGGCTACTCGCTCTCCATCGAGTGCGATCTCGTGCATCAACAGGCCGCGCGCAGTCTCTATGAGCGCGCGGCCTATTCCGGGCGCCACGGAGGCCGCACTTACAGCGCCGCCCGCGCGAACCTGCATATTTCCCATCGCCCAATCCAGCAACTCGTCAAAACGTGCCAGCCAACGGGCGGACATCGGCGATACCGATACTTCATTTCCGTGTGTATGCCGTGCGATGGCTCCGGTCTCCGCTGCCTTGCCGCGCCAGCTTGGAAGGTGGCAGAATTCGGCGCTCAAACGCGGCCACTCGATCAGCGAAGTTTTCGCTTCGAGCGGCGGCAGCAAATTAGGGGAATGTGAATGCGTTTCGTTGTCCTGTTTTAAGCGCAGGCGAAGCGCTGCGATTTTGGGGCTTGTCAGCAACGCGCGCAGTTCGTCACGCTTTCCATCGGTGACGCATTTAGCAGCGCTGACAAATTCCTGATGCAATGCGGCTCCACCCAGCAGAATCGGCAGGTCAAGCAAGCAGCGCCAAAGATGCTCGCGCAGCACTTCGCGCTGAACAGCGGCATCGAGCCGTTGCGGGCATTCCTTCCCGCGCGCAGCAGCCAGCGCCAGCGCTGCCGCACGCGCCTGTGCCTGGCCGCAAAGCGCGAACAGCGAGGGAACCAGCCGCACCGCCTGGCCTGCCGTGCGGTCACGCAAGAGCATCGCAACGTCGGGGCGTTCACTGCTGACCTGAATCGCACTCACCCGGCCACCTTCACAGGTGAGCCTCACTCGCACGCGGCCAGTATCGAAGTTGGTCATCGGCGCGGGGGAATCAGATCGGGAAAATATGCATCCAGGTTGGTTTCTCCCTGCAATGCTGCAGCAAGGCCATCCAGTGCAAGGTTTATTTCAGCCACTCTCTGCGCCGTCAGTTTTTCGTGGGCCTGGCCCAGCACGGCATACACCCAATCACCGGGAAGCACGTCCCCCAGCAAAAGGATATTCAGCCGCTCGCGACGATGGCGGCCTTCGCACCAGGCAAACGCGCCATCCAGTTCAACAACCCGCATGGGAATACCAATACACATGTCCGGACTCTCCCGAGTATCGTCCTTCATCTGATTTGCGTATGCTATCAATTATTGGCCTTGTCGAGCGGTGAGATTGTTGCCAAAATTACCGTCCGCCAGACCAAACCCAATATCAAAATGACATACATGGCAACACCCCTCAAAGGATTCCGATGCCCGAACTGCCCGAGGTAGAGACCACGCTGCGCGGGCTTGCCCCGCATCTGCTTGGGCAGCACATCGCTGACGTGGTGATCCGCAATCCGCAATTGCGCTGGCCTGTGCCAGGAAATTTGCCTCTGCTGCTGCGCGGGCAAACCATACTCGCGCTGCGCCGCCGCGCCAAGTACCTGTTGCTGGAATTCGCCCATGGCACGCTGATCCTGCACCTGGGCATGAGCGGCAGCCTGCGCATCCTGCCTGCCGGCACGCCGCCTGACAAGCATGACCACTTTGATCTGGTGCTGGATAGCGGGCATCTGATGCGCCTGCGCGATCCGCGCCGTTTCGGCGCGGTGTTGTGGCATGAGGGCGATGTCGCGCGGCATCCACTGCTCGCGGCACTCGGCCCCGAGCCGCTGAACAAGAATTTCGACGGGCCTTACCTCCACCACGCCACGCGCAGGCGCAGTGCGTCTATCAAGCAAGTCATCATGGATAGCGGGGTGGTGGCGGGTGTGGGCAATATTTACGCCAACGAAGCACTGTTCCGCGCCGGGATACGCCCGCAATCGTCAGCCGCCAAACTCAGCCTGCCGCGCTGTGCGAAGCTGGTGCAGGCGATCAAGGAAACCTTGCGTGCGGCGATCAAGGCGGGAGGCAGCACGCTGCGTGACTTCACCAATAGCGCGGGGGAACCCGGTTATTTCCAGCAGCATTATTTCGTCTACGGACGCGCCGGTGAACCCTGCCGCAAGTGCGGAACACTCATCCGCCAAATCCGCCAGGGACAGCGCTCCAGTTTTTATTGCCCGCGCTGCCAGCACTAGCACTGTGTTGTATTTCGCGTTTGTTCCCACAATACCACCTGGGTTAATATAGTGTAATGATAATGTAATGCTATTGACATACTTTCAGGGGGTTGCATGGCGTATTTTTTGGGCAGTATCCACGTTCTCATTGCGCTCTTTTTCGCCGTTCATGTCGTGCGCACGGGACGTGAAACCTACTGGTTATTCATCCTGTTCTCGTTTCCCATGTTGGGTAGCGCGGTCTATTTTTTCACGGTTTATCTCCCCGATAGCCGCCTGCACCACGATGTGCGCCGGGCGGCGGCAGCCACTGCCAAGGCTCTCGATCCCGGGAAGGAGCTGCGCGAGGCGACGCGCGCTTTCGACCTGACCCCGACCGCACAAAACCAGATGCGGCTGGCTAGCGCACTGCTCGAGATAGGCGATTCGGCCAAGGCGGCCGAGCATTACGAGGCATGCCTGAAGGGCCCTTTCGCCAGCGACCCGAACATTCTTTTGGGCGCGGCCAGGGCCCGGTTGCAAAATGGGCAGGGTGATGCGGCGACCGGACTGCTGGAGGCCATCCGCAGGCAAAACCCGGATTTCCGGCCGGAACAAACCACTTTGCTGCTCGCGCAGGCGTATGCGCTTGCCGGGAGGCAATTGGATGCCCGCAACGAATTTGTTTCCGCCACCACCCGCTTTGGCAGTGTGGAAAGCCGGGTGGAATATGCAATCTGGGCGCTGGGCGTAGGCGACAAGGATGCCGCAGTTGAACAAAACCGGGAAATCGAACGGGCCATGAAGCACTGGAACAATTACACCCGGTCTTTGCACAAGCCGCTGATGAAGCGGCTGGATGCTGCTTTTTCCGCCACCCGCAAGCAATGACCTCGCAGTCCGATTATGCGAACGATCAGGCGGTCTGCGTAAGTTCGAATATCTTCAATTCCCGGTCAATGAACGCCTTGGTGACCAGGTTGCGTTGCAGCTTGCCGCTGCTGGTGCGCTTGATCTGACCACGGCGCACGAAGAAGACCCGTTCCGCCGATACCTTCACCCCGGTATTCAATAGCAGTACATCCGACAATTCGGCGCGCAAGCCAGCAAGCCTTTCGCTTGAGCGGTAATTGCCGGGCTCGGCCAGCACGATCAGATCGCCCCCTGCCTGGATGATGGCCACGCCGCCGGGGCGCAGTTCAGGGTGGCCCTGCAACACATTTTCAAAATGGGGCAGATAATAGTTTTGTCCGTTGATCTTGACGCGATCCCCGATTCTTCCCGTAATGTAGAGTTCGCCATCCTCGACAAAGCCCATGTCTCCGGTGTGATAAAAACCTTCAGCATCGAGCATGGGGCGGTCGCTCTCGAAATATCCGTCCCCAATCGAGCCGCCGCGCAGCAGTATTTCGCCGGTTTCTCCGGGAGCGGCAACAGCGCCTTCGGGCCGCGTCAATTTCAGTTCGAACCCTGTCAACAGCGGGCCGACAGAAACCACGTCCGCCCCCATTCTGTTAGTCACCCGCATGACGTCATCCTGGGACTTGCATGACACCATCAGCACCGCCTCGGCCATGCCATAGCAAGGCGAAAATGCTTTCCTGCGCAGCCCATACGGCGCAAGTTCATCCGCCAGTTGATTGACGACGGCGGGATCTATGGTGTCGCTGCCGATGTAGATGCGCCGAAGTTGGTCAAGACGCAGCCCTTGAAGGTCATCGGCGCAAGCCTCTCTGATCCGCTTCAACAGGTAAGCCAATCCGAAGTTGGGAATCGCAGTAAGCGAAACGCCGTGCGCCGACAATGCGTGCAGCCAATCCATCGGATTCATCAAAAACCTTGCCGGCGAGCATAAATGCAGATCGTGGCCCGCATAAATAGGCGTCAGCAGCGTGCCTATGAGCCCCATATCGTGATACAGCGGCAACCAGCTTGCCCCGACATCTTTGATCGTCCTGCCGTCATGGAAAACTATCATGTCCAGTTGCCGCATCAACTGGCGGTGTCTGATGACCACACCTTTGGGCTCGCTGGTCGTGCCGGACGAGAACTGTATGAAGGCGATGTCGTCTCCGGCAGACGCGGCCCAATCGGCAAAGTCGCCGCCGGATTCCCCTGGCACCTGGATTCGCGGTATCGGCAGCAAATCAGGGACAAGCCCAGGCACATCCAAGATGAAGCTTGCGCCAAACCTGGAAACCAGCAGGCGCAGGTATTCCGCGTATTCCCTCGGGTTGCCGCCGGATGCGGGCGTCTTTACCGACAAGGGGATTGCGCCTACACCGGCCAATGCCAGGAACGCCACGATGCAGTCGAAGGTGGTCGCAAAGGGAAGGATTACCCGCGTGCCTTTTGCTATGCCTGCGCAGCGAAAGGCCCTGGCCGCAGCCTGCACCCTTTGATAGATACCCGGATAGGAAAGGAATGATGGTTCGCGGTCATCTTCATCCAGAAAAATTCCGGTTCGCGAAGGTCTGTCTCGTAGCTGAAGAATGAGGGAGGAAAGAATCGTGTCAATCACGTTTTCCCTCGTGGGCAGCCGCTCTCGCTTCTATCCATGCCGCCATTTGAGGTAAGACCTCTTGTTCTGCGGCTGCGCCGCGCAGGACGCCTGCATGATCGAACTCCCGCGAAAAGCCGGATTTTGTCCCTAGCTCGACGAATTGCTTGTCCGTGGAACCAAGTCTGTCAACAAGCGCCATGCCCCTGTTCACCGATGCATGGAACCTGTCCGCCGTGCCGACCCCTGCCCACACCGGAAGCGTGACGCGGCGCAGACATTGCCAGTAATCCACATTGCCATTCATGCTCGAAAACCTCCGCTCCGGGGCCCACTTGGCGAACTGCGCCATCAGGGCCGCCGGTTCATCGGCTACGCCGAGGCGAAGGCGCCGGGCTGGAAAGTAACCGAGCACCCCACCCAGGCCGGAAGCGAAATGGAACAGCAAGCGCTTGCGCAGGCCCATCTCCGTATAGTCATTGACCGCCGAGGCTGCCAGGCAGACGCCTGATACTTTGGCGTGCAACTCCGGGTCCAGCCCCAGGGACGCAAGCAAGGCATATCCGCCCATGCTGTGCGCCAGCACAAACAGAGGTCCTTTATGCCGTTCGGCCACCGCATTTATCAGTGCGGGAATATCCTGACTCACGTATTCGTCGAAGCTCCAGTTCCATTTGCGGGACGACGTCGGCCATTTGCTGCGCCCATGGCCGCGCAATTCCCCAACGTACACCTGGCAGCCCCGCTTCAGAAATGCGCTGGCAGGACCCTGTTGCCTGGTGTTCAGGAAGAACCGGCCGTCCGAGAAGATTCCGTGCAAGCAAAGCACAGCGGCGCGCGTACGCGCGACTTCGCCTTGCCCGATGATGCGGAGCGATAACTGATGCCCATCCGGAGTGGAGACCCATTCAAGGCTGTCTGGAAATTCTAGGGGAGTCGCGTCTGGCATGGCATCCTCAACTGACATTCGTTGCACGGAAATTTCGCTGTTCAGCACCGATACTGGCGTCGTCGATGAAATCCGCCACTGTGCAAACACTGCGCTCGCTGGCGGCTATAAAGGCAACATGCACCACCGCCTTAACGGCTGGTTCATGCGACGAACCCACGTAAATAAACTGGTTGAATATTGCCTTAAAGGTCAGGTCTTCATCCTGCGCCATATCGGATTCAACACGTACGTCGCCCCATGGAATCTCTGCCCGGTAGTCGGCCTCTATGCGCACGACTACGGGAATGACGCGGGTCCCGCGACCGAGGTTGTTTTTGCGCAGCCAATCCCAGCGGCCATGTTCCAGAAATTCAAGGACGCGTGCATTGTTGACATGGCCGACGCTGTCGAGATCGCCGGGACGCACCGGCAGTTGCGTCACGGTTTTGCAGAATCCACTCATTTTTCGCGGCCCACCACGGCAACCGCCAACGCGTAGCCGCCGCTGTGCGAAATAGACGGCGTCACGGTCCATTGCTGGCCCTTGAGCCACTGCGCAAGCGCGCCGTGGAACCGGTACCTGGGGCGTCCGCTCGCTTCGTGATCCACCTCGATTTCGTCCCAGTAACACGGCGGCCTCATGGGCAGCGCCTTCAGCATCGCCTCCTTGGCGGCGAATATTCCCGCCAGGGAGGAAATGGCCCCGGAAGCCGCTTGCTCTGCGTGCGCCCGCTCACCCTCGGTGAAGCACAGGCCGGATTCAAGCAAGCCGCTTGCCGCGGCAAACTCGTCAATGGACTGGAGGTCTATGCCGATGGAAATCATCAGGCAGCGACCAAATCCATCCACGTTTCTTCGACTTCGGTGACACTGCCTACGCGTATGCCGGTGACTTTCTCAAGCGCGCTGAAAATCATCTTGTGCTTGCCTTCTACGTCATCCGGGCGGACGATGTCGCCTGTCTCCACATGGTCCCACCAATTGACATGGGTCTCGCGGGTTTCTGTGCGTTCCCTCAAGCTCCCCTGCAATTCACCGTCATCGCGCAGAAACAGATGCGCGATCGCAAAGGCATCTTTCGCGGAGTATTTCCCGCTGTCCACCAGCGCCTTGGCGAACGAGATGAAATAGCGCATATGCTGCGCCTCGTCTGCGGCAACCTGTTTGAAGATTGCTTGCATGCCGGGTTCTTCCGTGACTGCCGCACAGCGCAAATAATTGACCGTCGCGATAATTTCTGAAGTCACCAGCAAGAACATGGTGCGCAGCGCGTTGTCACCGGGGAATACCTTGCGGTATTCAATGAACGTATCGTCGGAGATACGTTCCATTCCCAGCCGTTCCGCCATCATGTTGAAGATATTCTCGTGGTAGGCTTCTTCCTCGTTCCAGTAGCGGCTCCAGGTGCCGCAAGCCTGCATGCACGCGGCAAGGCTCGGATCGGTCTTGAGCCAGCGCCTGCACTCGGCATCGGCAACGCGCGCAAGCCTGTCGGCGCCCGGCTTGGTGGTCAACTCGGCCTTGCCTGCGTTCCAGAGACATACCATGTCCACCTTGGACAATTTATCGAAATTGACCCCTCTCAGCAGTTCCACCGCGCTCCAGCGCCGCTGCTCATGAAATTTGTGCTGCTTCCATGTTACGTCTATCAAGGATATGTTCTTCTTTGAAAACGCGTCGTACAGGTCGGGGATAATTTCCCCTTTTTCAAGTAGATTATCGGTATGCGCCATGGCTGGCTCCCCAGTATTGGTTGTTGTTGATTAAATGCGTTCGACTCTGGCTTGTTGGTTCAAGCGGCGACCTTTTCCACCTCGGACATGAACGATGCCAGCACCTCCGAGATGCGTGTATCCAGGGGAAATGCGGGAAGGCGCACTTTCACCCCGTGCTCTTTTTTCAGGCCGTTTGCGGTACGCGCAAATGCTTCCATGAGATCGATGCTGTTGTGCAATTTGCCGGAGCGCGCCATGATCTGCGCCAGCGTCAGGTTCTCGCCGAAAATTTCTTCCTCCTTCATCCCGACGCTGGAAGCAAAAGTTGTGCGGATGTATTGATCAATGTGTTCCAAGATTTCCCCCTGATGTCTTTGACAAATATAGCTGCATGCCGAATACCACGTTCCCGGCTTCGTCAGCTCGTTTTAACGTAATGTTAAGCTGCGGCAGGATAAACCCTACTCATAAAATAGCAATATGCCGATCAGTCTAGATATGAGGTACGCCTGACTAGATAAATATCTGTGCAGCACTAGATATTTTGCGGCGATTCGCTCGCCATTTCATGCTATACGCAAATTTGCGATCGGATCCTGGCTTGAGCGCCCAAAAACAAGCCCCCTTGTGACAAAGTCACAAGGGGGCTACACGCCTTCCTGATCAAATCCCGAAAGATTGCAGGGCGCAGGCAACCTGCGTAGTTACCTGCCTTTTGCCGCCATCAGCTTTTCATACTTGGCCTGCAACTGCTCCTTGGTCTCCACATGACCGGGGTCTTTCGGTATGCAATCAACCGGGCAGACATCCACGCACTGCGGGGTGTCGTAATGGCCGACGCATTCCGTGCACTTGTTTGGGTCGATAATGTACGTGTTATCGCCCTGCGAAATGGCCTCGTTGGGGCACTCCGGTTCGCACACGTCGCAGTTGATGCATTCGTCGGTAATCATCAGGGCCATGCTTTTCTCCTTACTTTACAATTTCAAAAAAATTTCTTGTCCGCTAACTTTTGAGCCAATTCTTTCGCCACCTGGGGCGAGACGAATTTTCCCACATCGCCTCCCAGCCGCGCGATCTCGCGCACCATGCTGGCCGAGATAAAGGTGTATTGCTCCGCCGGGGTCAGGAATATTGTTTCGACATCGGGATGCAGGCTTCGGTTCATTCCCGCCATCTGGAATTCGTACTCAAAATCCGACACCGCGCGCAAGCCGCGCAGCACCACGCGCGCATCCTGGCTGCGCACATAATTCATCAACAGGCCGGAAAATCCGTCCACGCGCACATTGGGGAAACCGGCAAACACTTCGCGCGCCATCGCCACGCGCTCTTCCAGCGTAAACAGCGTGCCGCTGCGGCTTTGCGCAACCGCCACCACCACTTCGCCGAACAGACCGGCGGCGCGCCGCACCACGTCCTCATGCCCGCGCGTAATGGGATCGAAAGTCCCGGGATAGATTACCCTGATCACTGTATTGCCGCCCCTTGCAGGTATTTTAACAGTTGATAATGCACCGCACCCGCCCTGGCCCGCTTGAGCACCTGCCAAGCGGCTCCAGGTTCGAATGCCATGCCGCTTTCCACATACACCACGCCGTCCGCCGCAAGTTTTGCCGCCAACTGCGGCAGCACCTTGGGCAGGTAATCTTCGGCAAACGGGGGGTCCAGGAAGATTACTTCAAAGCTTCCCGTTTCCCGCCGGGCGAATTCTAGCCCATCTGCGCAGTGTAGCGCCACGTTTATACAGCCCAGTTTTTTGGCGTTTTCCTGCAGGGACTGAAAGACCTTGCGGTTTTTTTCAACCATCACCACTTGCGCTGCACCCCGCGAGGCCGCCTCGAAACCCAGCGCGCCGCTGCCCGCAAACAGGTCGAGACAGCGCTTCCCGTACAAGGTTTGTCCCAGCCAGTTGAATAGCGTCTCGCGCACGCGGTCGGGCGTGGGGCGCAGGCCTTCGGCATCCGGAAATTCAACCTGGCGGCTGCGGTAATCGCCCCCGATGATACGCACCTTGTTTATACCATAACTCCTTGACTAGCCACGGATTGACACCAGTGTTCACAGATAATAAACAAGTGCGTCGTGCCTTCTTTCCGATTTCCCATGGCGCATTGCTGACGTTTTCAATCCGGTTTTATCAGTGTCTATCCGTGTTAATCCGTGGCTAAAGTTTTTTAGCTTCTACTTTGCTTCTTTAGTTTTACCCTCAGGCGCGCCGACCATCACCGTCGCCAGCGCATCCGGGTTTACCCGCCGCATGAAGGCATCGCGTATCTGCGCAACGGTTACTTTTTCCACCTTGCCGGTGAAATCGTCCAGGTAGGTCAGCGGCAATCCGTAGTAGCCGATCACGGAAAGATACTCCAGTATTTTCCGGTTGCTGTCCACACGCAGCGGAAAGCCGCCCACGATGTTGTCCTTGGCCGCCTGCAGTTCCTTCTCGCTCGGCCCTTCCTGGATGAACCGGCCCAGGGTCACGCGTACCATGCCCAGCGCCTCATCGGCCTGCTCTTTTTTGGTTTGCAGCCCGATCTGGAACGCGCCTGGCTGCTGCAGTGGCATGAAGTAGCTGTAGATGCTGTATGCCATGCCGCGCTTCTCGCGCACCTCCTCCATCAGACGCGAGACGAAGCCGCCGCCGCCGAGGACATAGTTGCCGACATACAGCGTGAAATAATCCGGGTCGGTGCGCGAGATGCCCGGTGCCCCGATCAGGATGTGGCTCTGTGTCGCTGGATGTGGGATGCGCTGCTCGCCCCCCTTGATCTGCATGGCAACCGGCGGGATAACAGCCGAGGCGCCGTCCGCAGGCAATTGCGCCGTCAGTTGTTGCGCGATGGCCTCGGCCTGGGCGCGCGTCGCATCGCCCATCAGCGCCACCACCGCCGATTTGGCGGAATAATGGGCGCGGTAAAACGCCAGGATGTCCGCGCGTCTGATTTTACTTACCGTTCCCACCTCGCCGTTCGGCTGCAGGCCGTATGGATGGCTGCCGTACACCGCCCTGGCGAAGTTTTTTTCGGCGATCGACTCCGGCTTGGTCTCGGCCTCTTTCAGCGCCGCAATCGTGCGCTCTTTTTCGCGCGCCACGATTTTCTCCGGGAAAGTGGGGTGCTGCAGCAGGCGCGACAGCACGTCCAGCGCCTGGTCGCGCTCGGCTGCGCTGCTCAGCGTGCGCAGGCTCACGCCTGCGCGGTCCTGGTCGAAATTTCCGCCCAGTTCGGCGCCTATATCGGCCAGCTTGCGAGAAATATCGTCCTCGCTCAGTCCCTCCGCGCCATTATCCAGCATCCCCTGGGTAAGCGCGGCCAAACCGGATTTGTCCGCGCTGTCGAAGCCACTGCCCGCCGGGAAATTGACCGCCACGTCCAGCATCGGCAGGCTGTGGTCCTCCACAAAATAAACCTGCGCGCCGCTGGGCGCCTGCCAATGCTGGATGCGCGGCGAGGCACACACATTCGCGCCGTACAGGGAGAAAACAGCCAGCAGACCGGCGAGGATCGAACGGGCACGCGATGCTGCCGTAAAACTGAGCCGCATGTTCATGGGGGAATTAACGTACATTTGCGCCTCCTCCGGGCATCATATGCCTCGGCTTGCCTGACAGCGGCTGCGGATCGAGCACGGCCACGGTCAGGCTGTCGTCCTTGAATATGTCACGCGCCGCATCCTGCACCTGTTGCGCGGTCACGGCACGCAATTTTTCCAGCACCACCGGGATGTCCTTGTAGGACAGCCCGATGCTTTCCATTTCCCCGATCTGCATCGCCTGGTAGAACACCGAATCGCGCTTATAAACCTCGGCGGCGGTGACCTGGGCCTTGACGCGCTTCAGTTCTTCCTCGCTCACGCCATCCTTTGCCAACCTAGCGAGTTGCACCCTGATCCCGGCTTCTAGGCCAGCTACGCTCTTGCCCCGGCTGGGCGTGCCTTCCAGCATGAACAAGCCGGGGCCGCGCGTGGTCGAGTCGTAACCCACGCCGACATCGCTTGCCAGCCGCTGCTCGCGCACCAGCGCTTTATCCAGGCGCGCCGCACCGCTGCCATTGAGTATCCCTGCCAGCACTTCCAGCGCATAGGGCTCCCAGTCCTTCGCAGGATCGCGCAAGACCGGCGCACGGTAAGCCATGATCAGCCTGGGCAATTCGGCAGGCGCCTTGACTACAATCCGCCTGATGCCGATCTGCGGCGGCTCTTCATATATCCTGCGCGCCGGCAAAATATGCCCCGGGATCTTGCCGTAATAACGCTGCGCCAGATCGAACACCTTGCCGGCCTCGACGTCCCCCGCCACCACCAGCACTGCGTTGCTCGGGTCGTACCAGCGTTTGTACCAATCCCTGACATCCTCTGCCTTGAGCGTCAGCAAGTCATCCATCCAGCCTATCACCGGGTTATGGTAAGGGTGCTCCCGGAAGACCGCCGCCATCATTTCTTCCTGCAACAGCGATCGCGGATCGTCATCGGTGCGCCAGCGCCGCTCTTCCATCACCACCTTGATTTCCTTGCCGAACTCTTCATCCGACACCAGCAGGTTTTCCATGCGGTCGGATTCGAGTTGCATCGCCAGCGGCAGCCGGGACTTGTGCAATTGCTGGAAATAGGCCGTGTAGTCATAGCTGGTGAAGGCATTCTCGCGCCCGCCGGCGGCTGCGATACGCGACGAAAATTCCCCCGGCGGAACATCCCGGGTGCCCTTGAACATCATGTGCTCCAGGGCATGCGCGATCCCGGTCTTGCCGGTCAACTCGTCCATGCTGCCGACCCGGTACCAGATTTGCTGCACCACCACGGGCGCGCGATGGTCTTCCTTGACGACCACTTTCAAGCCATTGCCCAGCACCCGCTCGAAAGTATCGGCAGGCGCGGGATCGGCATGTGCAACAGCAGAAAAAACCAGGACTGGCGCGGCCAGCCATTTCCATAATCTTGCGCGCATATTTCTAGCCCAAGTCAGTTATTCAGAATAGAATGGCGGCTTCAATAAATACCGCCGCAACCGGCGCGCATTATGCGCTATTTTGCCGCTGTTCGGCCACCGCGTTTACGCTTGGTTTTCTATGCCTGATTTGCCGAAAAATATCCCTGACGCCAGCGTTGCCGAAAAGGGCGGCTGGGCCAGCCGCCTGAAAAGCAGCCTGGCTCGCACCGGCGGCCAGCTTGCCGATTTGTTCGGCCGCGGCGGCAGGATAGACGACGAACTGTATGAAGATCTCGAAACCATCCTCATCACCGCCGATGCGGGCATGGATGCCACGCGCTTCCTGATGGCCGAATTGCGCCACCGCGTGAAGGAGCAGCACCTGGCCGATGCTGCCCAGGTGAAGGAAGCCCTGGCGCATTGCCTGCTCAAGCTGCTCAAGCCGCTGGTGCACACCCTGGAAACCGGGACGCATACCCCTTTCATCATCCTGCTGTGCGGAGTGAATGGCGCGGGCAAGACCACCTCCATCGGCAAGCTGGCCAAACACTTCCAGGCACAGGGTAAGTCGGTGCTGCTGGCGGCGGGCGACACTTTCCGCGCCGCCGCGCGCGAACAATTGATGACCTGGGGCGAACGTAATAATGTGACTGTGATCGCGCAGCAGAGCGGCGACCCTGCCGCCGTGATCTTCGACGCGGTGCATGCGGCACAGGCACGCAAGATAGACGTGGTGCTGGCGGACACCGCCGGGCGGCTGGCCACCCAGGCGCACCTGATGGATGAGATCAAGAAGGTGAAGCGCGTCATCGACAAGGCCCTGCCCGGCGCTCCGCACGAAGTGCTGCTGGTTTTGGACGCCAACACCGGGCAGAACGCACTCTCGCAGGTGAAGGCATTCGACTCCGCGCTGGGCGTGACTGGCCTGGTGCTGACCAAGCTCGACGGCACCGCCAAGGGCGGCGTGATCGCAGCCATCGCCAAGGCACACCCTATCCCGGTACGCTTCATCGGCGTGGGCGAGGGACTGGACGACCTGCGCCCGTTTGTGGCTGAGGACTTTGTCTCCGCCCTGCTCGGAATGGAAGCATGATGAACGCTGCCAGGAATCCATTTGGGGAGCACCCATGATCAAGTTCAGCCAGGTCAACAAGCGCTATCCCGGCGGCTTCGATGCGCTGAAGCGTGTCTCGTTCGAGATCGCCGAGGGCGAACTGGTTTTCCTCACCGGCCATTCCGGCGCGGGCAAGAGCACCCTGCTCAAGCTGATTGCCGCCATCGAACGCCCGAACGGCGGCAGCGTGGTGGTGAAAGGGCAGAATATCGGCTCACTGAAGGGCGCGGCGCTGCCTTATTTGCGCCGCAATATCGGCCTGGTGTTCCAGGACCACAAGCTGCTGTTCGACCGCAGTGCATTCGACAACGTGATGCTGCCGCTGCAAATCTGCGGCTTCGACCACCGCGAAGGCGCCAGGCGCACACGCGCCGCGCTGGACAAGGTGGGGCTGCTGCAACGTGAAAAAGCCAACCCCATCGCGCTTTCCGGCGGCGAGCAGCAGCGCTTGTGCATCGCCCGTGCGATAGTCAACCGGCCGGCCATCATGCTGGCGGACGAACCCACCGGCAACCTGGATTCCGAATACGCCCAGGACATTCTGGACATATTCAATTCGTTCCACCAGGTCGGCGCGACGCTGGTGATCGCCACCCATGACGAAAAAATCCTGGACCGCCACGGCGGGCGCATCCTGTCGCTCAAGCACGGGGAGTTGCAACCATGACGCAACATCTGCGCACCCTGCTGCTCACTCTGCGCCATCTGTTTGCCGCGCCGGTGTCCAGCGCGCTCAACATCCTGATCATGGGCATTGCTATCAGCCTGCCGGTGGGGCTTTATGTGCTGCTGCAGAACGTGCAGGATTTGTCGGCGCGCGTTTCCAGCACGCCGCAAATCAGCCTGTTCCTCGCGCTCAACGCCAGCAAGGAAGAGGTTGCACAAATCGGCAAGCGCCTTGAGCAGCACGCAGGCATCACCCGCGCCGAATTCGTTTCGCGCGAGCAGGCGCTTGAGCAACTCAAGCGCAACAGCGGCCTGGCCGATGTGATCGGCGGGCTGAACCAGAACCCCCTGCCCGATGCCTACATCACCTACCCGAAAAGCGCCGACCCCAGGGCGCTGGAAGCTTTGCGCGACGAACTGCAGAAATGGCCCAGGGTGGAACACGCGCAACTCGACGCCGCCTGGGCGCGCAAGCTGGACGCGCTGCTCGGATTCGTGCGCCTGGGCGTGCTGATCCTGGCCGGGCTGCTGAGCATCGCACTGGTCGCCATCACCTTCAACACCATACGCCTGCAAATCCTCACTCGGCGCGAAGAAATCGAGATTTCCAAGCTGATCGGCGCCACGGATGGTTTCATCCGCCGGCCCTTCCTGTATTTCGGCTTTGTGCAAGGATTGGCGGCAGGAGCGGCCGCATGGCTCATCATCGCCGGAAGCCTCTCGCTGCTCAACGCCAAGCTTGCCGGACTGGCCCAACTGTATGGCAGCAGCCTTGCCTTGCATTACCTCACTGCGGGCGACAGCCTTTCCTTGCTGCTGTTCGCCGCTTACTTGGGCTGGCTGGGCGCGTGGCTTTCGGTGTCGCAGCATCTCTGGCAGATCGAGCCTGCCTGATTGCCGGGATATATCATTGAAATGGCCTCCGCAATGACCGCACGCGAACAGTCCTCCGGCGAAGAGTTGGCAAACAGCCTTAGCCATGGTGCAGCCCTGATCGCAGCGCTGGTTGGGGCGCCATTTCTCATCGTCCGCGCAGTGGAGCTTGGAGATGCCGGATTCATCGTCGGTGCAAGCGTATTCGCCGCCGCGATGATCCTGCTCTATGCGGCCTCGACGCTGTACCACGCACTGCGCCCCGGAAGGCTCAAGCATATTTTCCGCATCATCGAACACTCGGCGATTTTCATCTTGATCGCAGGAACCTACACGCCGTTCACGCTCGGCATATTGCATGGCGGGTGGGGCTGGTTGCTGTTAGGTCTGATCTGGGGACTGGCCGCGGCAGGAGTGTTGCTGAAATTAATCGATGGCGTAACCCATCCCATCGCCTTCACCCTGCTCTACCTGCTCATGGGCTGGCTCATTGTGATCGCGGCCAAACCTCTTTATACCCTGCTACCGGCGTCCGGCCTGATGTGGCTGGTCGCCGGAGGACTCTCCTATACGATAGGCGTGATCTTCTTCACCACCGATTCGCGCCTGAGATACGGCCACTTCATCTGGCACCTGTTCGTAATGGGGGGGACCGCTTCCCATTACTTCGCGGTGCTGTGGTACGCGGCGTAAGCAGGCCCGCTTCGACTGCCCTCACCTGCCTCGCGACGCATCCTTCCAAACCGAAATATCGAGAGCTGTCTCAAATACTGGCGCCTCGCGCTCGAATTGCACCAGCGAGTATGCGGCAGTGGGCTGCATGTGGACGCAAACCATTTTGACATTGACCGCCGCCACTGTGCGCGCCAGCTGGTTGAGCCATTTGTAATACACCGGGTCTATGATGGCCTGGGTGGACAGGTCGTAATAAAGCCTTGCGGCGCCCGCCTGCAACAGCCGCTCGACGATGCCCTCAACCAGCCTGGCGCTGTCGCTGATGTTCAGGCTGCGCAACGGCTCCAGCAGAAAGTCGGTTTCGCCGATCCGCGTGAGGTGGATGCCTTGCAGGGACACTGGGAACCGCGCCTATTCGTTTCTCTGGCTGACCTGGATGCCCATGCGGCGGAAGGCTTCCTTCAGGCCGTCGGAGAGGCTGGCGCGGGTGGTGACATCCCTCATGTCGATGTTAAGGCTGATCAGGGCGCGCGCGATTTCGGGGCGGATGCCGGTGATGATCGCCTCGGAGCCCATCAACTGAATGGCGCGCACCATCTGGATGAGGTGGTGCGACACTTGGGAGTCTATGTTTTTCACGCCGGTGAGGTCCATCACCACGGCGCGGGCGTGATCCTTGGCAATGCGGCCAAGCAGGGCTTCCATCACCATCATGGTGCGGCTGGAGTCGAGCGCGCCTATGATGGGCAGCGTGAGTACGCCGTCCCAGATTTCGGTGATGGGAGTGGAGGTTTCACGCAGCGCCTGTTCCTGGGCAAACAATGCGTTTTCCTTTTCTTCGAGATACACGCGGAACGCGGCCATGATCAGTTCGTTGAACACGCCGTTGAAATACAGCAGGGTGCTGCGCGACTGTGTGAATTCGATGCCGCTGTCTTGCTCCAGCGCCTCGATCAGAGTTTGTTGCAGTTGTTGGGCGTAGCGCACCACGTCTTCCACATGCCCGCCGCGCACCAGCACTCGATGCGCCAGCCCGGAAAAAAACATGGCCAGTGCCTGGAATTGAGGGGACCCCTTGTCCACCGGATCCTTGGAGCCCAGCAGCGCCATCAGGAGGTTTTTGAAATCGCCGCTGGCGTCGCTGATTTCGTCGTCGTCCATGATGCGGTTGTCGCCGCCGAAAAATTTCCTGCCTGGCCCCGCCAGCGCATCGATGATGTCACCGATTTTCAGGTTGAACAGCGCCGTCAGTTTTTCGCTTCCCGCTTTTTTCTGCACCATGGTTTCCCCTTTAAATTTCCCTGTTTATTAAACTTGTGCTGCTTATGCCGCCGCCAGGGCGCAAAGCGATTGGTCGTCCGACACCCTGCCCATGATATTCCCCATCGTGTAGGCAATCAACTGCGGGTGCTTGCTGAAAAGCCCCGTGAATGTGCTGCTGTCCCAGTTGCGGCGTATGCCGTCGCTGGCGGTGATGACCAACTCGTGCTTGCCGAACCCGGACTGGAGCAAGGACAGCGTGCGGTGTTCGCGCCCCAGTACGCCGGGCGCGAAGGGTACACCCTCAACCTGGTTCTTTCCGCAGATATGGGCATGCATGTCCCCCACCCCGGCAATTTGCATGGCCTGCTGCCCCAGGTCTATTTCCCCGGATACGGCAACCGCGCCGCGCGACCCTTGCAGCTGGTAATCCACCGCCTCCAGTATCGCAACAGGATCATTACCGTGCCCCAATTGTGTGGCTAGGCTATCTGTCGCCTCCTGTGCAAGCTCGCCATGCCCCAAGCCATCCAGGTGCAGCCAGCGCAGTTTCCTGCCATCCTGGCGCAAATAGATGCGGTCGCCGTTGTAGCGCGAATCGGACATCGCGCGCGAATACAGACCTATCCTGAACCCGCGCATTTGTTCCCTGCTTTTGCCGCCTTCCGGAAAGAAGCGCGCAAGAAAAACCGACCCGCTCCATTTTTTCTGCTGCCCCGGATTGAGCAATTGCGTATAAATATGCAGCTCGTCGCTCAGGCGGCGCACGCTGCCGATGCCCTTGCCCAGCGTATTGGCGGTGGAGTAACCATCCATCTCGGCCATGCCCAGATCGGGAATGCCCGGCCCGAAATCGAGCGAAACCAGATCGAGCACCGGCCCCGGCTGCTGCCACACCTGGATCATGCCGCGCCCCCCGGCGTATTTAATGTTGTTGCTGACCAGTTCGGAGGCGGCCAGCAGCATATTCCCGGTTTTTATTTCCGAAATGCCCAGGCGTTGCGCGATCACTGACAGTTTCGCGCGCAGCAGGATAAGCGCGCTTTCGTTGCGCGCAGCGCTGTCGAACAGCAGCCTGCAGTCCTTGTAACTATCAAACGCGGCAATCATAGGAAGAGCGGCTGTTTCCTTTTCACATTGCCGGCTTTCCCGGGATGCAACTCCACAATGACGCGCCCCCGCCCGCGATGCTTGGCTTCGTACAGGGCATGGTCGGCATGGCGGAAAAACTCTTCCAGCGCAAATCCGTCGGGCGTGTCGGCGTTGATGGTGGTAATGCCGATGCTGACCTTGCGATCCATCAGCTTCAACATCTGTTCGGCTTTTTCGCTCGCCTGTTTGTGGTCGGCAAACAAAACCATGGCGAATTCATCGCCGCCGAAACGGAAGGCAAAATCCACGTCCTCGCGGATGATGCCGCGCATCACCTGAGCCATCTTGTTGAGGTACGCGTCGCCGTACTGGTGGCCGAATTCGTCGTTCACCTGTTTGAAGTAGTCCAGGTCCAGCATCAGCAGTGAGAGCGGGGCGCTTTTCTGCCGCATGGCATGACGGAACATCTGCTCCAGCCTGACATCGAAAGCGCGCCGGTTGTACAGTCCGGTCAGCGGGTCGGTCTCGGCCTGGTGCGACATTTTTTCCAGTTCAGCCCGCCCCCTTTCCAATGCCTGATGCAAGGCGGCAAGTTCGTGTTCGCTGCGCGTGCGCGCCTGCTCGAAGTGACGCATCATTTCGGCATTGCGTTGCAACAGTACTTCGGGATCGATCGCCAAGGTCGAGTCTTGCAAATAGCGCTGCAGGGCTGTCGTGTCGTCTGGCGAGGGCTGGTGCACAACATCCGCCACCAGCGTGGTTTGGCTACTCCAACTGACCAGTAGCCGGCTTCTGTCGAGCGACAGAATGACTGGCAGGGGGAAGCCCGATGCCGCACCCGCGGAACGCAGTTTTTGCATCAGCTCCAGCAATGCAGGAGTGGCGGCGAACGCGCTGCCCTTCAGCCGGGCGACCGCCTCCAGTACAAAGCCGGAAAAGCCTTGCAAATCCGATTCCACCACAAGGTTCTGCCGCAACAACTCCACAGCTCCCCCTTCCTGAGCACGCTGACGGCGCCCAATCCGGACAGCCGCCACCCTTGGCCCTTTATGCCATTTGCCAGAATAGCACCTTTACAGCATTGTTGGTGTCGTGGAATTAAATAAATTGTATTCGCCTGGAATATAAGCAATGGCTCACATACCCTACAGCAGTCCATACCCCATCGATCAATTTCAAGCCTTATTGCCTGCGCGAAATTCCGTGCACTGGCGAACAGAAAGAACTTCTGAAAATCCCGAGAATTACCATAAGGCAGTCTATGTTGGGTGGCATGTGTTTCTTTTTCCCGGCATTGGGCTTTTACTCATAGTGAGGTGCATATCATGAACACAGCAGATATGTTGATCCATGTGCATCCGGATCTGGATGACGATGCACGAACCGGCCTGGAACGCAGCATCTCGGGACGCATAGGCGTGGATTGCGCTGAATTCGCCCGCCGCCCGCATCCCCATGCGTTGCTGGTGAAATACGATCCGGATAAGATACGAGGCATGCAGTTGCTGGAAATGGTGCGCAAAGTTGATCCGGAAGCAAGCCGGGTAAGCTTGTAATAGATTGTCACAAATCGCCACGCCGCGAAAGCGGCTTGCTTCATCGTTGCAGCTACCGCTTTCGAACGTGGCGTTCGGCAATAACGACACATGGACTTGTCGGCTTACCCCGGGCTTTTCCTCAAACCTGACCAGCAAGCAACCTGAGTGAGCTTGTGACCGGGATGGCATTCACGCGAAAAAAGGCCCGCATCTTGCGGGCCTGGGTTCAGTTTTTGCCTGCATGGAATTGCCCCCGCAGGTAATTTCTCCTGAAGACAGCTAATAAGTTAGAGAACCTCGTCGAATCCCACTGACTCAGAGTGAATGTCCACATGCGCGGTTTCCTTGACCAGCAATACACCTATCACGAAAGTCAACAGCGCAAAGATGACCGGGTACCACAAGCCATAGAAGATGTCGCCCTTCCACGCCACCAGCGCAAATGCAACCGTTGGCAGGAAACCCCCGAACCAGCCGTTGCCGATGTGGTAAGGCAGGGACATGGAGGTGTAGCGTATGCGTGTGGGGAAAAACTCGACCAGCGCCGCTGCGATGGGGCCGTACACCATGGTCACGTAGATCACCAGGATGGTCAGCAACAGCAAGACCATGGGGTTATTTACCTGGTTGGGGTCGGCTTTCGCCGGGTAGCCCGCTTCCTTGATGGCTGCCGACAATCCATCGGAAAACTCCTTGCTCTTCGCCTTGAAATCATCCGCCGCCAAGCCATTGCCCTCGAAGCTGGCGACGGTCTTGTCGCCGATTTTCACCAAGGCGACGGTACCGGCAGGTGCAGCTTCATTCTGGTAGGAAACGCTGGACTTGACCAGCGCGCTTTTGGCGATGTCGCATGAACTCAGGAATTTGGCCTTGCCCACAGGGTCAAACTGAAAGGTGCAAGTATTGGGATCCGCAACCACCGTGACCGGCGATTTCTCCCGTGCCGTTTCGAGCGCGGGGTTGGCGAAGTGCATCAGCCCGTTGAAGATCGGGAAATAGGTCAACGCGGCAAGCAGGCATCCGGCCATGATCACCGGCTTGCGGCCTATCTTGTCCGACAGCGAGCCGAATATCACGAAGAACGGGGTCGCAATCAGCAGCGATCCCGCAATCAGCAGGTTGGCATTTATCGCATCCACCTTGATTACCTGGGTGAGGAAGAACAGGGCATAGAACTGCCCGGTGTACCAGACCACCGCTTCGCCTACTACCAGGCCGAACAGGGCAAGCAACACGAAACGCAGGTTGCGCCACTGGCCGAACGACTCGGTGATCGGCGCCTTGGAAAGCTTGCCTTCCGATTTCATTTTCACGAAGGCCGGCGATTCATTGAGCGACAGCCGTATCCACATCGATACGCCCAGCAATATGATGGAGACCAGGAACGGGATGCGCCACCCCCAGGTATCGAAATCCCCGCCGGTAAAAGTGCGGCAAAGCAGGATCACGATCAGCGAAAGGAACAAGCCCAGGGTCGCGGTCGTCTGTATCCACGCGGTGAAAGCGCCGCGTTTGTTGTGGGGCGCATGTTCCGCCACATAGGTGGCCGCACCGCCATATTCGCCGCCGAGCGCCAGGCCTTGCAGCAGGCGCAGGCAAACCAGCACGATGGGAGCCGCGATGCCGATGCTCGCATAGCTGGGCAGCAGCCCGACAATGAACGTCGAAAGACCCATGATGGTGATGGTGATCAGGAACGTATATTTCCGGCCGACCAGGTCGCCGAGACGTCCGAATACCAGCGCCCCGAACGGACGCACCGCGAAGCCAGCCGCAAACGCCATCAGCGCAAAAATGAATGCCGTGGTTTCATTCACTCCGGAAAAGAATTGCTTGCCGATGATGGCTGCAAGCGAACCGTAAAGGTAAAAGTCGTACCACTCGAAAACTGTACCCAGCGAAGAAGCAAAAATGACTTTCCGCTGTTCCTTGGTCATTACATGTTTGGCCGTATCGGTCATGGGGTATCTCCCTTCTTGTTGAGTTCACAAAAATTCCAGACTGCACCTGCAACCGGGCAAAGATTATCACGAGTCGTATTTGCCACAAACCATAATAATTATTGGGCATATAATTGTCCTGCAATGGTGAAATGGCCGCGATCTTCGGAGAGAACATGGCCGCTACGATCCCAGCACAGCATAGCCCCAGGCAAAATCGCCTGCTGTCCGCATTGCCCGCGGAAGTATACGATCGTCTCGCGCCTCACCTGGAACCTGTCTCCATGCCGCTCGGCGAAGTCATTTGTGAATCCGGCGGCCGCTTGCGCCATGCCTGGTTCCCGGCGACCGCCATCGTATCCCTGCACTATTTGCTGGAAAATGGCGCGTCGGCTGAAATCGCGGGCGTTGGCAATGAAGGCATGATCGGCATTCCGTTGGTGCTGGGTGGCGATACCTCTCCCAGCCGCGCCATCGTTTGCATCGGAGGCCATGGCTACAGGCTGAAAGCGCAGTGGCTGGTTGAGGAATTCAACCTGGCGGGGCCGATGATGCGCTTGTTGCTGCGCTATGCCCAGGCATTGCTCACCCAGGTGTCCCAAACCGCGGTTTGCAACCGGCACCATTCGATGGAACAGCAAATGTGCCGCTGGTTGCTGCTGACCCTGGACCGGCTGCCCTCGCAAGAACTGGTCATGACCCAGGAAGCGATTGCCGGCATGCTCGGCGTGCGGCGCGAGGGCATCACGGAAACGGCCGGAAACTTGCAGCGTGCGGGCCTGATCACCTACCACCGGGGCCATATCACCGTCCTGGATCGTGCCGGGCTGGAAGCGCATGCCTGCGAGTGCTATCAAGTGGTCAGGAATGAGTTCCGCCGCCTGCTCGACCAGGCCTGACCACTGTCCGGCCAGATGAACCTGCCGGAAGCACGAAATAGCAACCATATGTATATAAATGGTTTTATATCCACCCAGGCTAATATGGGCGAACTTACAATGCATTACCCCAGGCAACCTTTCCCCGTTCTAGCACTCAAACCGACAGAGTGCTAAAATTACCTCGGACATTTTTGAAGAAGGCAGCCACCATGAATGCAACCTTGGCTTTACCCACATTGTCGTCCGTCGGCAGCCTGGAAGGTTATATCCAGGCGGTCAATCTCATTCCGATGCTGACGCATGAGGAAGAACTGGAGTTTGCCACCCGCTTCCGCCGCGACAGCGATCTCGATGCGGCGCGCCAATTGGTGATGTCGCACTTGCGGGTAGTGGTCAGCGTGGCGCGCGGCTATGCCGGTTACGGCCTGCCGCAGGCCGACCTGATCCAGGAGGGCAACATCGGCCTGATGAAGGCGGTGAAGCGCTACGATCCGGATCGCGGGGTGCGCCTGGTGTCGTTCGCGCTGCACTGGATACGCGCCGAAATACATGAATATGTCCTGCGCAACTGGCGCCTGGTCAAGATCGCCACCACCAAGGCGCAGCGCAAGCTGTTCTTCAACCTGCGCAGCATGAGGCAGGGACTGGAAACGCTCAAGCCCCAACAGGTAAGCGAAATCGCCCGCACGCTGAATGTCAGCGAGAAGGACGTGACGGAGATGGAGGCACGCTTCAACGGCCATGAACTGGCGCTGGAGCCGGATGCAAACGATGAAGATGATGCTTTTGCCCCGATTGCCTATCTGGCCGCCGATACGGAGCACGAGCCTTCGCGCGTGCTTGAGCAATCCGAGATCGAGCACCGCAACACCGAAGGTCTGGGCCGCGCACTGGCAGCGCTGGACGAACGCAGCCGCCGCATCATCGAGGCGCGCTGGCTGCGCGAGGGCGAAAGCGCGACATTGCACGAACTGGCCGCCGAATTCGGCGTTTCCGCCGAGCGCATCAGGCAAATCGAACAAAAAGCAATGTCTAAAATGCAGGCTGCGCTCAACGCCGGTTGACTTTTGACGTCGGGTTGAGCAAGATAGCCCCGTCTGCTGTCTTGCAGAGCGGCGGGCTTGCGGTTTTTTCGCGGCCCGGGCCTGCTGTGCGCGGCACGAACCTTATTTTCGTTTCCGGGAGAAAGCCATGAAGAATTTCGCCGCTGTCGCCAAACTGTCGCTCCTCGCGTTGTTCGTATCCTTTATTGCCGCTTGCTCCAGCACCACCAAGGTGGAGAGCGACCTCGGCATCAGCGGTGCGCCAAATTGGGTCAATGAAGGCACCAATGTCCTCAACAACAAGGACGGCCGCCTGTTCCACGGCGTAGGTTCCGCCGAACCGATGGGTGACATGGCGCTGCAAACATCCACCGCAGACGACCGCGCCCGCGCTGAAGTGGCGAAAATCCTGTCAAATTACCTGGATGCGGTTTCCAACGATTACCAGGCCGCCTCCAGGTCCGGCGATAACACCGTCAATGAAGAATCTGTGTCGCGCCAGATCAAGAGCCTCACCAAGGTCAACCTGGCCGGGGTCCGCATCATCGGCCGCTGGCGCGATCCCAAGAAGAACACCATCTGGTCTATCGCCGAACTGGACATGAACCATGTGAAAAGCACACTGTCTGCGGCGCAGGACATGAACGCCGACCTCAAGCGCTACATCGAGACCAACGGCGACAACGTATTTGACCGTGTATCCAAGGAGAAGAAATGATGCGCCCGCAGTTCACCAGCTTCAAATTTATCCCGTTTCTGTTGCTTACTGCGGCATTGACTGCCTGCGGCACTTCCGTCACCCGCATGAACGTGGATGAAACGAAAGACCTCAGTGGCGCATGGAACGACACCGACTCCCAGCTCGTCTCGGCCGAAATGATCCGCGATGTGCTGAGCCGCCAATGGCTCAACGATTTCGCCCAGGCGCAAAAACGCCGTCCGGCAGTGATCGTGGGGGAAATTCGCAACCTGAGCGCAGAGCATATCAACCTCAACACCTTTGTCGGAGATATGGAACGTGAACTGATCAATTCCGACCGTGTCGAGTTCGTTGCTTCATCCACCGAGCGCCAGGAAATCCGCGAAGAGCGCAAGGATCAGGACATCAATGCCGCCGAGGAGACACGCAAGGCGATGGGCAGGGAAAAGGGTGCCGACTTCATGCTGAAGGGCACCGTCAATACCATCATCGACACCTCCGGCAGCGACCAGGTGCGTTATTACCAGGTGGATCTGACCCTGATCAGCCTGGTGGACAACCGCAAGGTCTGGGTTGGACAGAAAAAGATCAAAAAAGAAGTCAAACGCGGCCACCTGGCCTTCTGACCTAACCGCACAATAAATAATGCGACCGGGGGGGCGCACCATGGGCTGTGCAGCATCCAGGCGCAAGGGCATGCCCTTGCCCGCCCTTCTGGCATGCCTGGCCCTGCCGCTATTTCTTTCCGGATGCGCCACCTATAGCGATTCTTTCGGCCCCATCCAGGGCAGTCTTTCCTCCCAGAAATACGATGCCGCCCTGAAGGACATCGAGAAGCAATCCCGAAGCAAAACCGACCTCGTGCTGTACCTGCTCAACAAAGGCATGGTGCTGCGCATGAAGCGGGACTTCGCAGGCTCCAACCAGGCGCTGGAGGCCGCCAAGACTGAAATGGAACGCCTGTATGCCGCCAGCGTCAGCCAAAACGCCATGTCCTTCCTCATCAACGATTCAACCGTCAGCTACGGCGGCGAAGATTATGAGCAGGTGCTGGTGCACCTTTACATGGCGCTCAATTACCTGGAATTGGGCCAGAAGGATGATGCGCGCGTGGAGGCACAGCAGGTTGACATCAAGTTGCGCGAGATCGCTGCTAAAGTCTCCGGCAACCGCTACACCAGGGACGCTTTCACCCTTTACCTCACCGGCATGATCTATGAGGATCTCGGTGAGCGCAGCGACGCCATGATCTCCTACCGCGATGCCTACACGGCATACAAAAAATACCAGGCCAACTATGGCATGCCCATGCCGGAAGAACTCAAGCGCGACCTGCTGCGCATGGCCGTGCAGCAGGGGTTGAAGGATGAGGCCGCGCAGTACAGCAAGGAATTCAATATTCCCCTCGCCTCACTGGCGGCCGACCCGCCGAAGGCGAAGGACGGTGAACTGGTATTCATTTTCAGCAACGGCCTCGTGCCCATCAAGCGGGAAAAGAGGAGCTCCATCGTGGCGCCGCCGCCTTCGGCTTTCACCGGAAACGCCCCCGCCACCCCGGGCGTATATGTGACCATCGCCCTGCCCTATTACGAATCGCGCTCGAATAATGTGGCAAGCGCTCGCATCAGCGCCATCGACAAACAAGCCTCCACCGAGCGGGTGGAAAACATGGATGCCATCGCCCGCGCCAGCCTGGATTCCCACATGGGCGCGATTACGGCACGCTCCATCGCCCGCGCCGTGGTCAAGGCCAAGGTTCAGGAAGCAGTGGACCGCGCCGGTCAAAACAGGAATAACAATGACTCTGGCGCGGCCTTGTTGGGTTCCATATTTGTGCGCGTGGCCGCAGTGGCCACCGAACGGGCCGATACGCGCAGCTGGCTGACCCTGCCCGCCGAAATCCAGCTTGCACGACTGCACTTGCCTCCAGGCAAATACACGATTAAAGTTGAACTGCTGGACGCGGGCGGACAAACCGTTGCTACCCGCGAATACCCCGGAATCAACATCGCCGAGGGGCACATGAGCTACCTGACCGAACACTGGACGCCGCCCGCGATGCCTTCCACCGCAAGGAGATAACCATGAACACCACCATCCGTTTCCTGTTTGCCGCCGCAATCCTGGCCCTGGCCGGCTGCGCCAGCCAGCCCAAGACTCCCGACTGGGTAAATGGCGACAGCGCCACCTACAAAAGCGCGCAATACCTGTTAGGGCGCGGCCAGGCTTCCACCCAGGAAGACGCCAAGGATCGCGCACGCGCCGACCTTGCCAAGATATTCCAGGTGGCCGTGATGTCCAGCAGCGAGGATATGCAAAAATTCCAGACGACTGCAACGGGCGGGCAATATGAAGGCCAATCTTCCCGCAGCATTTCCACGCGCACCGAGCAGATAATCAGCGGCATCCAGATCGCCGAGCTATGGCAGGATCCCACCACCAAGACGTATTACGCACTTGCGACGCTGCCCCGGCTGCAAACCGCCGCCAGCCTGCGTCAGCAAATCGGCCAATTGGACGACGCCACCGGCAACTACGTCAACCAATCGCGCAACAACACCGATCTGTTCCTCAAGATAGCCGCCGCCAACAATGCGCTGGCAACCCAGCGCGACCGTGATACGCTGCAAAAATCGCTGCAAGTGGTGGACATCACCGGACGCGGCGTTGAAGCGCAATGGAATGCCGCGAAACTCAAGGCCGACCTGGACGCCCTGCTCAAGCGCGTGCGCATCGCATCGCGCGTGACGGATGATTCCACGCCCGGCTCCGCAGAAATCGTGTCCGGCGCCCTGGCACAGGCAGGCTTCATGATCGAGAACGGCCAAAACCCTGATTTCGTCCTGCAGTCGCGAATGAACCTCAGCGAGCTAAGCGCCAAGGATGGCTGGTTCTGGCAGCGCGGAACCGTGGAAATCACCCTGACCGAGGCCGCCAATGGCCGCGTGCGCGGCACCAAGCGCTGGGACATCAAGGCCAGCGCCACCGACCGGGAAACCGCAATCAAGCGCGCCTTGAGCCAGGCCGATGCCATCCTGAAAAAGGAACTGGGGCCGGTCATCGTCGGCATGGCGATCGCTCAGCAACAATAATTCATCGCCAGTAGCAAAGGCATGCCGGCTAAAAACGTCCGGCATGCCTGCCTGAAATATCCTCATCGCGGTCCACGCTCGGCCGTTCATCAATTGTTCACGAATATTTAATCAAATGTTCATGTTCGCGCGCGAAGATGCGCAACATGAATACATTGACCGACAACAATCAGCTTGAACTGCCCGTCCACACGCATTTGAAGGTGGCGGTCATCACCGAAACCTACCCGCCGGAGGTGAATGGCGTCGCCATCACTATCGGGCACATGGTAAGGGTGTTGCGCAAACGCCAGCACCATATCCAGCTCATCCGCCCGCGCCAGCACCAGTTTGATGCCCCGGAGCCGGGTGACAACTATGAAGAAGTCCTGCTGTCCGGAATGCCGATTCCCGGCTATCCGGAACTGAGGGTCGGCCTGCCGGCAAAGGGCGCGTTATTGCGCCTGTGGCGTGAGCGGCGCCCGGACATCGTGCATATCGCCACCGAGGGCCCCCTGGGATGGACCGCATTGGCTGCCGCGCGTAAATTAGGCATCCCGGTCAGCACCGATTTCCACACCAACTTCCACAGCTATACCAAACACTACGGCATCGGGCTGCTGCATAAGCCGATGGATGCCTATTTACGCCACTTGCACAACAAGGCCGATTGCACGATGGTGCCGACCAGCACCCTGCAGCAGGAACTGGAAGCCAGGCGCTACAAAAAGGTGCTGGTGGTCCCGCGCGGCGTGGACACCCGGCTTTTTCATCCCGCAAAACGCAGCGCTTCGCTGCGCCGCTCGTGGGACGTAGCCGACGATACGCCGGTGGTCATGCTGGTCAGCCGTCTGGCGTCGGAGAAAAACCTGCCGGTGGTCATCAAGGCATTTGAAGAAATGCGCGCCATCGAGCCGCTGTGCAAACTGGTGATAGTAGGCGATGGCCCGGCGCGCGCGGAACTCGAAAAACACCAACATCCCAATGTGATCTTCGTCGGCATGCGCAACGGCGAAGACCTTGCCGCCCATTACGCATCGGGCGATATTTTCATCTATCCAAGCATCACCGAAACCTACGGCAACGTCACGGTGGAAGCCATGTCCAGCGGGCTGGCCACCATCGCCTACGACTACGCCGCAGCACACAAGCACATCCGTCATGACGTCAACGGTTTGCTGGTTCCCTACGACGACACGGCGGCCTTCATTGCACAGGCCAAGGCGCTGGTGAGCGACGCTGCGCGCATCCGGCGCTTGCGCACCGAGGCCCGCCTGACCGTGGAGTCACCGACCTGGGAAGACGTCGCGGGGCAGCTCGAGGCAGTATTGGTCAATCTCGTACAGGCACAGGGAGCGCAAAATGTTGAGAGCAAACTCTACACTGCAGCAGATTAGCCGTTGGGATATGGACCTCTGCCTGTTTTTCAACCGGCAGAGCCGGCGCCTTTCCATACGCAGCCTGTTTCGCCTCTCCAGCCGCCTGGGGGATGGCATATTCTGGTACGTCCTGATGAGCGCCCTGCTGCTGCACTACCGCGCGGATGCGGTTACGGCCGTGATTCACATGATCCTGGCGGGCGGCGCCGGGACTTTGATTTACAAGCTGATCAAGCAAAAAACTTTGCGTCCGCGCCCATTCAATGTCTCTCCGGACATCGTCTGCGCCTGCAAGGCGCTGGATCAATTCAGCTTCCCCTCCGGCCACACCCTGCACGCGACAGTGTTCAGCATCGTCGCTGTATATTATTTTCCCGTGCTGATCTGGCTCGTGCTGCCGTTCAGTCTCCTGGTCGCCCTGTCGCGCCCCATCCTCGGCCTGCATTATCCCAGCGATGTGCTGGCAGGCGCTGTGATCGGCGCTGCATTGGCGTCCGCCTCCATCTTCCTGGCGTAGCTTTCCGTGACCAATCCATGCAGCGCCGGAATGCGGCGCCGAAAACTCATTTTGCAAACGCCATGAAATACCTCCAGGCAGAAGGTCTCCAAAATCCCTTGACCCGTCCGGCGGGCGGCAATGCGGCGATAATCGCTTTTCGCAGTACGCGGCTGATAGGCCATCTGCTGTATGGACTATTGCTGGCATCCGCATTCCCTTTGCTCGGCCCAGGCTCGCGCCGCGCCCTCATGCGCTACTGGTCCCGCGCCTTGCTGCACATCCTGCGCGTCAAGCTGGAAATCGGCGGCAATTTGCCATCCGTGCGCGAACAGGGCGCTCTGCTGGTTGCCAATCATATGTCCTGGCTGGATGTGTTTGTCATCAATGCCGCCAACCCATCCTGCTTCGTCGCCAAATCCGAAGTCCGCTCATGGCCATTGATCGGCCTGCTGTGCCGGCTCACGAGAACGGTATTCATCGAACGCAGCTTCCGGCGCGACACCCTGCGCGCCAACCGGGTCATCGGCGACGTCCTGGCTAATGGGGAAAGCGTCGCGCTGTTCCCTGAGGGGACTTCCACCGACGGCAGCCAGGTGCGCCATTTCCACTCTTCCCTCTTGCAGTGCGCCATCGACACCGGCACCTGCGTTCAGCCCATCGCCATTCGCTACCATGACGGCACCGGCCTGCGCAGCGAGGATGCAAATTACATCGGGGACATGAGCCTCGTCCAATCCCTGCTCAACATCATGCGCAGCCGTGCACTGCACGCCAAGCTGGATTTCCTGCCGGAAATAAGCAGCCTGGGCAAGAGCCGCCGCATCCTGGCTGAAGAGGCCCACGCAGTTGTCAGTACTGCGCTGGCCGGAACTATTGCTCCGCAGCCCCCCATTCCCGCGAACGACCGGACCTATTACGTCCCTGTCCGTCCCGTTTTTGCCACTCAATCTGCATATTCATTGCTGCTTGACCCCCTTATCGGCAGGCTCAATCACCGTATTTAACAAAGTCTTAACCTGGCTGCAATTCGACTGCAACAACTCACCGCTAGGATTCTGCCATCGACCAACCAGGAGATTTTCATGAGGCAGCTTCTGATTCAACAACCTTCCGCCACACAGTCGCGTCTTTCCGTGGGGATTGCAAAAAATCATTCCGAAATCGAAGAGGCCCAGCGCCTGCGCTACAAGGTATTCGCCGAGGAAATGGGCGCGCGCCTGCCCAGCGCCCACGAACAAATAGACCGTGACATTTTCGATGCCTATTGCGAACATCTGCTGGTGCGCGACAACCAAAACGAAAAGGTGGTTGGCACTTACCGCATACTCTCGCCCAGTCAGGCCAGGGCAATTCGCGGCTATTATTCCGAGTCCGAGTTCGACATGACCCGTCTCTTGCATCTGCGCGACAACATGGTTGAAGTGGGCCGCTCCTGCGTGCATCCCGATTACCGCGACGGAGCCACCATTGCCCAGCTATGGGGCGGCCTGGCGGATTACATGACCACGCAGCAACACGAATACCTGATCGGCTGCGCCAGCATCAGCATGACCGACGGCGGCCATTACGCCGCCAGCGTTTACCAGAAACTCCATAAGCTGCACGAAGCGCCCGCCGAGTATCGCGTATTCCCGCGCAACCCGTTGCCGCTGGATACGCTCGACAGCTCGCTGGAAGTGATCATCCCGCCCCTGATCAAGGGCTACCTGCGCCTGGGCGCCTATATCTGCGGCGAACCCGCCTGGGATCGGGATTTCAACACTGCCGATCTATTCATCCTCCTGCCCTTGTCGAGGATGAACGCAAAATACGTTCGCCGCTTCATGGGCTAAAAACATTTTTCTGCTGTTCCCCTTGACGCGCATGCGGTCCGATGCGCGTATTTTTTTGCGCAGCGCTTCCGTACACTGTTTTCCGAAAACATTTTTTCACACCCCCCATCCGCCTGGGCTGAAATATCGTTGTCATAATCTGCCCGCACAATCGCGGCTTCGAATTCAAGGCAAGAACGATAAAATGGACATGGAAAGCCCCTACAAAGGCAAAAAAGGTTTGCGGCGGATATGGAACGCATTTTGTTATTCGCTGGACGGCTTCCGCGCCGCCCACAAACATGAGGACGCCTTCCGCCAGGAAATCATCCTGGCTGCCATCCTCATTCCGCTGGCCCTTTGGCTGCCCGCCAGCCACATCGGCAAGGCCCTGATGATCACCAGCGTGCTGCTGGTGATCATCGTCGAACTGGTCAACTCCGCAATAGAAGCCACAGTGGACCGCATTTCGCTGGACAAACACGACCTCGCCAAGCGCGCCAAGGACATCGGCAGCGCCGCCGTGCTGGCGAGCCTCATCAATGTGCTGGCGGTGTGGGCACTGGTGCTGACTGCCTGAAATGAAAATGGGCACGCATTGCGTGCCCATGTATTTGGCGGAGAGGGAGGGATTCGAACCCTCGGTAGGCTCACACCTACGCCTGATTTCGAGTCAGGTACATTCAACCACTCTGCCACCTCTCCGGAAGGGGCGCATTCTACCAGCTTCGGCAGAATGTTTGTACTCGCGGCTGTATCAACCGAAAAAACGCGGTTGCGAGACCATAACGATGCTACGAGGCAAGCTGGATGCGGGCGTTCCCTCATCCCCAGCCCTTCCCCCGGCGGGGAAGGGAGCAAAGTCCCTCTCCCTCCGGGAGAGGGGTTGGGGTGAGGGAACGCGCTATTTGGCAGCGCTCTTGACTGCGGTTAGCAGGATCAAGCCGCCCGGATGCTCTCCATCCCGCCCATATAGGGGCGCAGCACGGCGGGAACGCGCACGCTGCCGTCGGCCTGTTGATAATTCTCCAATACCGCCACCAGCGTACGGCCTACCGCCAGACCCGAGCCATTCAGGGTGTGCAGCAGTTCCGGCTTGCCAGCAGCATTCCGGAAGCGCGCCTGCATGCGCCGCGCCTGGAAAGACTCAAAATTGGAGCAGGATGAAATTTCGCGGTAGGTGTTCTGCGCAGGCAGCCACACTTCGATG